>DNPC01000665.1 GCA_003501565.1 Planctomycetaceae bacterium
CCGTCAGCCGGCAGGCGTACGCGTGATCACTCGGCGCCCTGACTAGGCGCCCGGACTAGGCGCCCGGACTAGGCACACTCACTAGCCACGAATGCCTGCCCGGAGAATTGCGTGAGTCAGGGTCCGCGCACGCCTGAGGGCCTACTTGAGTGGATCAGGATTCGCGTACGCCTGCTGGCTGACGGTTAAACGAGCCGTTGCGATTGTGGCAAATCTGTCAGAGATGACTGCATCCGGTTGAATTCGCCTGAATGAAGAACAGCAGAACCAAAAATGCGTTAAGCTGGCTCCATCCATCGAGGTATTTCACTTCGAACGTCACTCCATCGCGAGATCGTGAACTTTGGCTGCTATCGATACATCACCGTCCACGTCAGCCTCCTTGTTGCTGAGAGCTAGCGAGGGCGATGGGCAGGCCTGGCATCGCATCGTTCAGCTGTATGCTCCACTCGTTTACAAATGGTGCCGTCGATACGGGCTGGGGCCTGAGGATGCTGCGGACGCGTCCCAAGAGACTTTCGCGGCGTTGTCTCAGCGGATCGGCACTTTTGATCCGAGTGTCTCGGGTGCAACGTTTCGAGGTTGGTTGCGGACGGTTACCCATAACAAAGTGATGGATCTTTATCGGATTCGCCAGACTGGTGACGCCAGGGGTGGAACAGCCAATGTCGCGGCACTGGCAGACCTTGACGCGGGAGACCCCACATTGGGCGAGGTTGGATCCAGCGGAAGTGGTGCGCCCGACAGATCGGATCGCAAGGAAGTGCTGAGGCGTGCGTTGGCAATTCTGCGGCCTCGATTTGAGCAGCAGACTTGGACGGCATTTTGGCGAACCACCGTCGACGGCTGTTCGCCCGAAGATGTTGCCGACGAACTTGGCATATCACGCTGGAGTGTTTACAAGGCTCGTTCGCGTGTTCTACATCGTTTGCGGAGTGAGCTGGAGGGGTTAGAACGGTTCTAGACGGCCTTCCATGTCGCAGATGCCGTAGCAGTGTACAGCGTACTATGGCCAACGGGACACGCGACGACGAAGTCTGGTTTGCGACGCTTGATGCAGTGGTAAAATGTGGCACAAAACGCAAGCACAAGAATTCCACGCTCCCAGACGAGCATCAGAATCGATTTTTCTGCGAACGATCCCGAATGCAACCCACTCCAACGGATATCCAACGTTTTGAACCTCGAAGCATCAAGATTCGGTGGAGTGACGGCTGCGAGACGAGCCTGACAGCCGCAGCGCTGCGAAAAGCGTGCCCGTGCGCTACGTGTCGTGAAAAGAAAAAAGGGGAAGTGACGCAGGCCACCCCAACAATGCTCCCTGTTTTGAAAGCCGAAGAAGCCCGGCCCGTAGATATTCAAAGTATGCGGCCGGTAGGCAACTACGCCTACAACATTGCTTTCACTGATGGGCATGATTCGGGGATCTACACGTTCGAATATCTACGTGGTTTCGCCGATTAGCTTCGGTGTACTCTCGAGACACTGCGAAGGTGGCGGATTACCAAACGGTTGTTCTGCCAGCTGCTGGGGGCTCGAAGGCTAGAATGGTCAAGATCTTGGTTCGTTGGGGGCTTTTCACAACGAGTCAAGCTTTCCGATAGAATCAAATTCCGCAGCAATTTGGTTTATGGGCCAATATCCTTCTGCGTGGCTCATGCGGGTGATGCTTCTAGCTGACCGAAGGTTGAGGTGCATCGGAATTATTCAGTTGCGTAAATCGGAGAACGATGATGATGCAATGGCAGATTTGCGATCGAGAGGGCGTGATGCGGTTGTGCCTCGCTGCGGTGTGTTTTTCCTTCGGAATCATTGGCTCGCCAGTTGTTTCTAGTTTCAGCGTTGAAGTATCCGCCGAAGAATCTGACCTGAGGATTGCTACCTTCGAGGTTGACGCAACCCCGGAGCTTGGAAGTCCATTGGCCTATGACCCAATGGTCAAGGTGTCAGACCCACTTCGGTGTAAAGGCGTCGTCTTGTTGCCCACCGGGGATCAACCGATAGTGCTAGCTACGGTTGATTGGTTGGGCGTCGCCAATGAGTCCAATGCAATGTTTTGTGGAAAACTGGCCGAAGCGGTTGGTACTCAGCCAAATCGTGTTGTTGTCCACGCGCTACATCAACACGATGCGCCACGTTGTGACCATTCGGCAGCTGCTCTACTGGAGCCCTATGGAATTGTCGACCAGTGTTATGATTTGCCATTCATCGAGGCGACTTTTGAGTCCGCAGCAACAGCTGCGAAGGAAGCGATTGTCTCGGCTGTAGCGGTCTCGACAATTCAGGTAGGTCAAGCACCGGTTCAAAGAGTCGCTTCGAATAGGCGAATGCTGGATCCAACAGGTCAAGTGCATATTACACGGTACACTGCCTGCCGCGATCCACTGGTCCGAGCATTGCCCCTTGGAGTAATAGACCCAGCCCTAAAGTTGATGACGTTCGAGGATGCAAACGGTCCGGTGGCGTGCTTGACTTTCTATGCCACCCATCCGCAGAGCTACTACCGCGTTGGAGCCGCCACGCCAGATTTTCCCGGGCTTGCTCGCGACACACGGCAGAAAGCGACCGGCGTTTTTCACATGCACTTCAACGGGGCTGGCGGAAACATCGGAGCAGGCAAATACAACGACGGCTCACAAGAAAACCGGCCGCGATTAGCTCGCAGAGTGGAAGAGGCGATGCAAACGGCCTGGGAGAACCGACGCCCTGACAATTCGACTGAGTTGAATTGGCAGCAGCAACCTGTAGTCTTGCCGATTAGTGAGGCAATTTCAGTTGACGTACTGGCCAAGACGATCGCGGATGAAACTCAGCCCGCCAGTGTGCGATGTCACGCAGCTGAGAAACTTGCGTTCGCCCAGCGCGATGAAGAATCGCCTGTCCCGATTTCACGCTTAGCGATTGGCAACAACACGCTGATGTTTATGCCGGGAGAACTGTTCGTGGAATATCAGCTGGCCGCACAAGCCATGGTACCTGAGAAATTCGTAATGATGGCCGCCTATGGAGACTATGGAACAGCGTATATTGGAACGCGCGTTTCTTACTCACAGGGCGGGTATGAAGTAAGCCCGCGTGCGACCAACGTATCACCAAAGAGTGAACTGGTCTTGTTGCAGACGATGCGAAAACTACTAGAAGCTCAAGTCGACGGCGTTACTGCAAGCGATTACACCGATGCAACCGGCCCTGGGCCGATCAATGTCCAGCAACTACCTGGCGAAGCACGGCCCGATGAAACCGGGCGTTAGCTGAATCGGAGTTGTGGATAGGGTGTGTTTCAAGTCTCTGATATGTATTGGGCGAAAGACGCAGCAGGGAGTTACCGGTATTTACAAGAGCATCCCAGACGAGCAGAGCATCCCACCCAAGCTAAGAATCTAGCTGAGCAATCGCCTTGGCGAAGAAGTCCTCGTCGCCAAAATTCCCGGATTTGAACGCCAGTGCGAACGCTTCGCTGCCAAAGGATTCAGTCCAGGGGACACCGGCGCATATCTCAGGTCCGATGCGAAGACGTGTCACACCTAAACCGGAGGCCACGGCTCCCGACGTCTCTCCGCCAGCAACCACGAAACGTCGGATTCCCAACTGATTTGCCAGTCGGCTGGCCAGTTCAGCGTGTAATTGTTCGATTGCCTCGGCTACGCTCGGCGACGAAGGCGCGCCGGCGGACGTGCCTGCGGACGTGCCTGCGGACGTGCCAGTGGACGCGCTGGCGACTGCTCCGTCAGCAGATGGCGTGGAGTAGAACATAAGAGGGCGATCATCGGGTTGATCAGCGGCCCAGCTCAGTAACTCTCCGACGTAATCGTCGACAAAGGCTCGTTCGGGTTCGATCCTGCGAGAGTAACTGTGTGGCTTGAAGTTCGTTACTTGCCGTCGCGTTGCGAGTGAGCAACTGCCCGACAGGACTACGGACCGGCCAGTAACCTCTGGCAAGCTTGGCTTGGATTCAGCGAGTGGCAAATAGCCGGCGGTGCGATAGGCGACGGGAAGAAATCGAGCAATGCCGGAGCCTCCGGTGACTAGTCGCATGTCCCTGATCGATTCTGCGAGTACCGCCAGATGTGAATCGCTGCAGGCATCAAGCACGATGAACTGTGCCTGGGAGTTCTCGAGGGCATCGAGGACAGCCTGGGGGCCCTGCTGAATAACGTTGTAAGTGATGGTTGAGATCGGAAACCTAGACTGCGCGGCAAGTAGACGCGGTAGGGATGCGTCACGCATGGGGTTGAGCGGGTGGTTCTCCATGCCGGATTCGTTCAGCAAGGATTGTCCAACAAATAGATGACCTTGATAAACCGTGCGGCCATTACGAGGGAATGCAGGACAAAATACAGTCTGTTGTTCGCCCAATTCACCGAGCATAGCTTCTGCGATTGGACCGATGTTGCCCTCGGAGGTCGAATCGAAGGTTGAACAGTACTTAAAAAGGAAACGTTGGCAGCCAGCTTGGTTGAGGCGGCTGGCTACCGTTTGTGCTTGTTCGGCGGCCTCGCTGGCCGGAATCGAACGGATCTTTAGTGACACGACAACTGCGTCGCAGTTGAGTTGCTGTAATTCGTCGGTGCTAGGAATCTCCAACATTTGCACAACCCGCATCCCCCCTTGGACTAGGTTAATAGCCAAGTCGGTTGCGCCGGTGATATCGTCGGCCAAGCAGCCCAAGAAGGGAGCGTTCATAGAATCCAGGTTCCTAAGTTTCCGATAGGGATCACCGTCAAAGCGTTGCGTTCTTTACGGGCTAATCATCTTCAATTGCGATTGCCCGGATGGGAGTTCCATCGCCACCGGTGACTTTGAGCGGCAGCCCGATGAACTGCACAGTGTTTTGTGTGAGCTGGTCGAGGTGGGCAAGGGCTTCGACGATCAAGACGTTGCCTCGGAAGAGTGTTTGGTGGACCGCCGTTAGCTCTTCCATGTTGTTAACATCGGCAACACTTGGCCCTTCCACTCCAATCATGGCTACGCCCGTTTCCACGAACCACTCTGCGAGTTGCAAACTGATTCGCGGCAGGCCACTGCGATACTCCGGCGAGGGGTATTTTTTGTGCCAGTCGGTACGCAGTAGCAAGCGAGAACCAGGGTCTATACGATTCTTAAAGGGTTCGATATCCGCAACGTCGATCAACTGCGATGTGGTGGATGGAGCTAGGTTCAGCACCTCCGCCGGGCCGACACAGATACTCAAGTCTTGTTGGTCGATCGTCGCGCCGCTGGGCAAAAAATGGCAGGGAGCGTCCATGTGTGTGCCGCAGTGTGAATATAGCTGCAGTGTCGTCGCATTCCAGCCGTCATCTTCCAGTGTGCGAGCTGTCGAAATGTTGACGCCCGGCATTTCGTCGTTGATCGGCAAGCTAAGGTCGACTATACGCATGCATGCATCCTGAGTTGCGGGAGTGAATAATGACTTACTCGGTGGGCTTCTGCGCCCGGGAGACCAGCTGTAGTTCTTGCACAGCTACCCCAACAGGCCAATAGAATCCACCTGGCAGGCTTGGCCCACGGTGATTGCTTGGTCTCACCGGCGATTGAGGATTTCGTAAAACGCGGTGGGCATACAACTGGGAGGTACTTGCCAGGTGAGCTCTTCTCTGCACTCTTCAGTGGCCAACCAAGGGCAACCACGTTTACTACGCGGCCTCGCAGTCAGTCGTCATCGCGTTGGATCAGTCTTGCCCTATCCATCCAGTAAAGAAACTCGTTGTAAACGTTGTTCTTGCCGAACTCGGGATTGCCGTCAACGCCCATGCGGACAACTACCAAATTCCATTCAGGCACCACCACGCAAACGTTGTGGTTGAGCCCACTTGCGTAGTACGTTCTGGGCGGCGCGTGTGGCAAGGGAGTTAGTCCTCCATTGACCCACCAATTGTAACCGTATGCACCGGCCCCCTTCACGTTCGAACGGTCTGTGTCGGCCACGGGAATTGACTCAGGGACCTGAACGCGTGTAGCTTGGCGGACCCATTTTGAAGGTAAGACCTGGCGGTCTGCCCACCGGCCTTCGTTTAGATACAGGTGTCCAAACTTTGCGAGTTGACGTGCGTTGATTTTTACGCCGGTTGCGCCGTAACAGATCTTATGCCCATCGATTTCACCTTCGGTATCCCACTGAACTTTCCCCATTCCGCATGGCTCGAACACTTTTTCTTCGAGGTAGTGACGCAGGTTTTGGCCGGCGATTCGAGTGAGAGTGCGGCCAAACATGATCATCGCTTCATCCCAGTAGGCGTACGCCTGGCCAGCCGGATACAAAGGTTCCTCGGGCTCGAAGGGCGTCCACGACCAGTCTGAGTTTTCATCGTTCCACCGACTACGACCCTTGGCGCTGTAACCGCTAGTCATCGTCGCAAAATGGCGAAGCGTTACATCGGGATAATGTTGGCTTAAAACCGGAAGGATGGTAGCCGCTTTCGTATCCAGCTTGCATTTGCCTTCTTCGATGAGCAATCCAAGTGCGGTGCTAGTGAACGACTTGCTGCACGACCAGATATTGTGCACTTTGGTCGTGTTGTCACCTTCCCAGATAACAACGCCGTTCCGAATGATAAGTAACTCGCTGAGGCCATCGGCCTTGCAGTGCAGTTTCAGGTACGCAAGTGCGCGTTTGACGCCATCGGAACTGAATCCCTGGGACTCTGGCGAAGCGTGGTGCCAGTGATCGTCGGGAAACTGCATTTTCCGTGGAGCGTCAAACGCGTCGGGCGTCACTTGCGCGTAAACCTGAGTGGGACTAGCGAGAATTGCACCCAAGGCACACAGCGCCGGTAGGGTTAATCGGACATGATGTGTGAAGGTTAGGTTCATGGCTGACGCTCGAAAGTTCCGTTTTAGCTGGGCAACTGGGGTGATTCCCACTGCCCCGTCTGTGCCGATTGGTACATCGCTTCCTGAACTGCAATGCTTTTTAGGTAGTCTTCACCTCGCGTTTCAAATTCACCGCCAGCTAGCAGGGCGTCGACGAAATGCTGCTGCGTGTCAAACACACAGTCACCGGCAAAGCCCTTCGTTGAAGGCTCATAATTTGCAAATTCTTCTGCCATGCCAAGTCGCTGTAGGCTAATTCGCCCGTCTTCGTACAACCGAATGCTACCGGCGCTGCCTTCGATCAACAGTTGTCCGAATGTGTAGCGAGGGTTGTCAGCCGTAGATTCGTTGTAACGATTGGCATCGTACATTCCCACTGCTCCATCGGAGAATTGGAATAGGGCGATGGCAGTGTCTTCGCCCGCGATGACGGGATTAAGTTTACGAGTCGTACAAAATACCTTCTCGATATCACCAGCCAGGTAGCGAAAGGAGTCTACGGTGTGGATACCAGCTTCGAAAATGAGGAAGCGTTCCATGGTCTGAAAATAGGGTTGGCGAGCTAGGTAGGCGTCATCGCCCCAACCATCGCCTGCCCGATTGCGGAAGGAGAGCGTATGGAGTCGATCGCCAATTGCCCCTTCGTTGAGCATGCCTTTGATATGGCGGTACCACGGTTGAAATCGGAAATTCTCGTGTACCATCAGCGACCGTTTGTTGTCGCGACAAATCGTGACCAGCTGAACTGCCTCGTCGAACGTTGGAGCCAGTGGTTTTTGACACATTATCGCGACATCGTATTCACAGAGCTGGCGAACGATTGACAAGTGAGTTTGGGGACGAGTGATAACATCCACAAAGTCAGGTTTCGTTTGCCGGAGCATCTCGTGGAAATCTGAGTAGCACTCGCCAATGCCATACTTCTTAGCAACCTCGCGGGCTCGTTCTTGGTTGGTATCGCAAACTGCCACGATCTCAGCGCTGTCAATACGATTCCATGCATCGAAATGGAAATGGCTGAAGTAGCCTGCTCCTATCGCAACGCCTTTTAGTGTTTGGCTCATTGTCGTTCAATGCTTTCTTAGCACCAAGATAACTGTCCAGCTAGCATACGGTCTGATCTTGGGACTCCGAATCGTTTTGCGAAGGCTTGTTTGCTGCCACACAAGCGACAGTGTAGGGAAGCTGGCACTAAACGACTGCTTGCTTGGATGACAAGATGCGGACCGCTGCTGCTTCGATTGCCCCCGCCATTTCGGACGTGCTCATTTTGCCGCCCATATCTGCGGTGCGGCTAAACGGATCGGACAGGACTTCTGTGAGTCCCTCACGAATTGCCTTGGCAGCCTGAATCGTCTGCGGGTGCCGGAGCCAATCTAGCATCATTGCCGAAGACAGGATCATGGCAATCGGATTAGCGATCCCTTTTCCTGCGATGTCAGGGGCGGAACCATGCGATGGCTGAAATACTGCTGCATCAGCTCCGATGTCACCGGATGGGGCCATTCCCATGCCACCTACTAGGCCGGCAGCTAGATCGCTCAGGATATCACCAAACATATTTTCGGTGACCATAACATCGAATTGTTGCGGATTGCGGACCAAGAACAACGCGGTTGCATCGACATAGACGTGATCGGCAGTAATGTCCGGGAACGACTCAGCAACTTCGTCGAAAATCTTGCGGAAGAATACCATTGAGGAAAGCACATTCGCTTTGTCGATCAATGAGACTTTTTTCTCTTTGCCACGCTCGCGGGCGAGTTCGAAAGCGAGCCGGCAAACTCGCTCGGCGCCCTCACGCGTGATCTTGAGGATGTTGGTCGCTTCGTTGGCATCCGGATCAAGAATTGATTCTCGGCCAGCGAAGAGTCCTTCGGTACTTTCGCGAACGAGCACAAAATCGATCTCACCGCTTCCATAACCTTTTAGCGGAGTATCATTTTCGTGGAACAGTTGGATGGGCCGCACACCACCGTAAAGTCCCAGCTGTTCGCGAAGATCAAGCTGTGGTGCAATCTCTTTTCCATCGGGGTAACGTACATTGGGCAGACCCATCGCACCGAGAAGAACAGCATCGCAGCGCCGGCAGGCGGCAAATGCTGAGTCTGGCAGTGCGTTTCCGCTCTTCAAGTATTGTCCTACACCGACGTCGTGTTCATCGAACTGAAAACTCACCCGGTCCAGGTGAGACTCCAACGATGATAGCAGGCGGACGGTTTCGTCCATGACCTCTGGGCCGATCCCGTCACCGCCAAGTACGACTATGTTGAAGGTGGTTTCACTCATCAGGTTACCTTTTCGAAACGTTAGCGGCTTCTGGCAGAGGGGATTGTTGGTGAGGAATTGGCGTCAGGCTCTCTGTGGGGCCTTCGCCGCTGGGGCGATAGTTAGCGTCGCGAGTCAAAATGAACTTGTCGAACGCAAAGCCATCTTCGCGCATTGAGAAATGAACGTCATGTAAGCCAGACGACTCAATATCTAACCAAATTTGCATCGGTACACCCGTGTGCACCTCTGGGGTGCGTTGGGCACAGCCCCATGTCCACTGGTGTTTACCATTGTTGAATTGAATGCGTTGGCCGCTAGCCGGCCATGTTCCATCAAGTCCAACGTGTAAGCCGTTGTCCTCGGTATTTGATGAAAAGGCTCTGACCCAGACGTAGTAACGCCCTGGCGATGGGAAGTGAACTTGGTAAGTCAGTACGCCGAGCTTTCCAGGATCTGGCGAGAAATTTTCACCATGTTTGAGAGGTTCAGCGTGTGAGCGGCGGGTGTCCGGCAAAAGTCTGACAAAGGTCCTTCCGCTGGCTTTGGCCGCTGCTGAGAGGTTCGAGCGGGTCCATTTCATCGGAATGCCAGCCCCCGGGAGGTCTGGCAATTCGCTTCCCTTAAACAACGTGTACCACCTGCGAACGTCGTCCTTCGTCTGGGCCGCGAAGTGTTCTGCCTCGACCGCAATTTTGCCATCCAGTTCGGTAAAGTGTGGCGGCGCCTTACGAACTAGGGCGACCCAATCACGCTCGGCGTCTGCTAGCGTCACAGCGGGCGGTTCGCCGATGTCAGCCCAGCCAGGGCCCCACACATGTGAGACGCTTCCGGTTTGCAGGCTTCCGCCACGCTGCGGGTCGAACCACCGTACTTCGTAGGCTCCTTTGTGATCGGCTAAATTCAACCGGGTGGCGCCTCCACTGAATAAGTACAAACAATAGATCTCGCCCGCTTTCGCAAATCCGTAGTCTGCATACGCCAGTCCCAGGTGATCGGCAGACTTCATTTCCCAGAATGGCAGGTAGCGATGGAAGAAGTCGATGGCAATTCGCGATTGTATCCACATCTTCTCCCGGGTCCGCCACGTTTCTGCTGATAGGTCGCTGTGCGGGCTATTGTTCTGCCAGCCAAAGTACCACTCGACGCCAGCTCCGCCGGCCATCAAACTGCCCCACAATCCTTTGCTGCGCGGGTTGAAGTGTCCAGGATCATCGTCATCGGTGCGCAAGCCGTATTGTGCACCTCCCATTTCGTCTGCAAAAACAACCCACTGTTTGCCTGATTTGGCGGAAGCCGAAACATAGTGTTTCACTTGGGCGTGAACATCATTCCAGTAGAAATCTTGGATAGCTGTTCCGTCGAGTGCTGTGCCGCCAAGGTGCGGGTCAAAAGTATCACGCAGATTATTAGGCGACCAATGATCATTGTGGATCACGATTGGATGATCGTACGGGTCCAGTTCGCGGATAAACTGAGCCATCGCGGTCTGCTGGTCAACGGTCTGGGTGTTTTCTTCGCCCAGATTCCACACGATTGCGGGGTGATGGGCAAAACGGGCTACCATCTCACGAAGATACAACTTGCGCAATGGCCCCAGATCTCCTTCGTCCAGTAGGTGGTCGTTTTCTGTCTCTTGGAGAACAATGTGCAGCATCAAGCCCTGTGACTGCATATGTTCAAAGACGATTTCCCATTGGGCAAGCTTGCTACAGTCGAACCTTGTGTGTTCCCAGGGAGTTGTCCATGGCCAAACGTTCCGGCCATCGCCGTTGACATTCATCGTAAGGAAGTAAATCGAGTTGATCCCTTGATCGGCCAAATAGTTGACGCCGCCAATCAGGCCTTTGCCTTTGTCGCGTTTCCATGTCGGATCGCCGGGGCGCCAATCACTAACGTGAGGTGCGTAGTCATGTAGACCATCCTTCAGGGCCGGCAAATTGATAGGGGCATGCGGTGCGGGAATCGGATGTTGCTCAAGATCTCGATACGTGCCATCGAAGTCGCGATAGCCGAGCAAGGTTTCCGGGCTATCGACACCAGACTTTAAGAAGTACTCGCCTGAGCCAGAGAATTTGAGGTATCGCGAACCGACATATTGCAAATGTCCGCGTTGCCGAAAATCGCGATTACTGGATCCGGTTGGTTTCGTGGCTGCAACTTCGAAGGTGGTCTCACGCTCAAAGATGACGGAGGATTCAGGTGCGGGTATTTGTGCGATCGTGAACTTGCAATGCCAGCGCCCGGCTTGCGGAGGCGAAAAACGTGCTTGCCAATCTGAACCGGAATCCGCGGAGTTATGAGCCGATTCCGCATCCGCGGCGAAGAACCCAGGTACTACGAATGTTTTGCCAGAACTTAGGTGACGAAAAACGGCCGTCGTCCGGTAGTTGGTGAACGGATTGTCCTCAGCATCTTCGGATAGCTCGGGCCCTTCAGCGGTTATTGTGACGGTATGGAATTGCTCTGGAGCAGAAGAGACAAGCAGTGCATTCTGGTCGGCAGGAGCCGCTATTTCCTCATTGCAACGCCCAACGGCCGTCGTGCAGCTGAGCACGAGCAACGAAATCGCTGTAGAGAAGAATCTGCGAGGCAGGCGTTTGGCGGATGGGTCAATCATTCGTTTTTTCGGTGGCGAGAAGTGTCTGAGTCAGCAACTCCCGTCGATTCATCCGGAAAACGTCACTCAGTTGGCGTAATCCACGGTTGAATGCGGCTCGATTTTAAGGCGGAGCTTACTGTAAGAAAATGAAATAATCAAAAAACAACATTCGTAAAGGCTGAATGTTCCGTCGTCAGAAAGGATACAAGCTCGAATTACTCCTAAGGTTTGAGTCTTCGTGTGCGGCGCATCGATCGAGAAAGTCAGTCCAACGGCCAACCAACTGTAGTGTTGGAACGGGAAATTGGCGTGGACTGAGCACTAGCCATTCGAGCCACTGAAGGGCTGAGAGAAGGCAATTTGCCCGATCAATCACAAGAAGGCGTGCGAACCAGTCGTCAAAATCCAGGGCTTCTTGGCATAGTGGTTGGCACCGAGCGTCTTCCCTGGCCTGCCAGTAATGGCTGGCCGCAGAATGCCAGGCATCAAAATCGGCAGCGAAGTAGGAGCCTGTCAGGCGGGCGACATCAAGTGCCGGTTCGTCGTGCCGAGACGCGCCATAATCGATGATGCCAGACACCCGAGAATTTTCAAATAGTACGTGATCTGACCAGATGTCTCGGATTACCCAGTGATTGGAAACCTGAAGCTGGGCAGCACTGGAGAGTTGAGCGTGAAGCGATGGGCCGATCGAGTGAAGCAAGTTGATCGTGCGTTGAGCGAGTTGCGGCAGCTCCCAATGTCCACTGCGTTGGACAGCTTCGGAGACTGAATCAATCGTACCCTGCGCGGGGCCGAATCGGTCAACCAGCGTATGCAACTGTTTCAACCACCCGGCCAGGCGGCTGGTGCGTTCTGCGATGCCAGGGCTGACTTGGAAGCGGACATGTGATTGTTGCCAACAAGCGTGCAACTTAGCAAGCGAATGCATCGCAGTTCGGCATTGATCCATATCGGGGGTTGAAACAGGTTCGCCTGGTAGCCACTGCGTAAGTTCCCAGAGGCGTGAACCATCGCTAACGGATGTCTTTCCAGATTTGCTGCAGTAAACTTCTGGAACGAATCCGATTCCATGATCTTTCGCCTGTCGGAGATGCGAATGGATAGTGGCCAGCCGCTCCGGCGAAGGGTGTTTGGTGGGCCAACACCTCAAACAAACGTTGCCTAGCGGACAAACGCCTTGATAGATGCTTGCACCCGATAGGCCACCTGAGACAGATCGCGAGATCGTGGCAGAATTCGCGTCCAGTAGATGCTGCTGTACAATAGAAGGGATCGGGAGAGCTGGCATTGGTTGTTTGGGGCCCGCTATCGTGTGCCTGTTGTCATGAGCCGCGGCGGCAACCCGTCGGAGTGGTTCAAGCAGTTTCTGGTCTCGGGTGTATTGCGGCTGCGGTATTGTGTCGCTGGAAAGACTGGCACTTTTGCAACAGATGCCTACAGGTTGGTTTGACGTGAGATACACGCCAATACAGACCGTCGAGGAAAGTGACGAAATCTGCAAACCACACGTCAGTCTACTAACTTAAACGAATTTTGCCGGGAATCGATCAGATGATCGGAACGATGAACTGGAAGTCGACTCGGATGAAGGGCACATTCGATTGTCCTGAATGTGGGCCAACTGAGTTCAAGCTGCGAGAATCGCGGCCTTTCCTCACGTTCTACCTGATACCCGTCATTCCTATTGGCGGGATGGAAGTATATGTCCAATGTGACAAGTGCAATGAGTCGTTCGAGCCCTCGGTGCTGTCGATCGCCAAGCCCGATGAGTTGGTAAGCGGGCGTCAGCGGACTTACGACGATGACCTGCTGACTTCGATTGCTCTAATGCTCAATGCAGATGCGATCGGCGAGCCAAATATCTGGGTTGCACAGCGAGTTTACTGGAGACTAACCAATCAATCACTTAGCCGTTCGCGGCTGGGGAGCGAATGTTCCCAAATGCGTTCGAGCAGAATGTCCATGTCGAGTTTCCTGGCCACAGCATCGGAGCGGCTAGATTTTGACGAACGGCTATCAGTCGCTTCAGCGCTGTTCGCGGTCGCCGCGGTAGAAGGAAAACTGTCTCCAATGCGTTCAAAAATTCTTCAGCGATTACCCGCTCTTCTTGCAGTTGATGAGAGCGCCTTTCGCGAAAGTGTCGAAGAGGCAGTCGAGTTGGTGTGAGTGATTGCTCGAGCCGCTCCAGTTGAGGTGCGGTGTCCGGGATCTGGCGTTGGGCGGAGTTCTACGCCGTTAGCCAGTTTTGAATGCGGAACGCTGGGCATTAACGTTCAAGCGGCTGGAGAAACGCGGGTTCTTCGAGAAATATACGGTGGCCAGCTCTCCAGCGCATTTCACTAGTTTTCACGACCTGATCGAGGTTCGCGCTCGCGGGATTTGCTGAAATAACAGGCTTTGAGGCGGATTCTTTGCGAGAACCGTTATCGACGACGAAATGCACTGAGAAATCTGCAGGCCGGGTGATGCGGGCCCCCACTTCGTAACTTCACCTCAAGCTAGCGATTGCTATACTTTCTCGCGTGCATAGAATTTCGAAGTGTTCATGGTCGCTAGGCATTGTAAGTACTTGAACGCCCGCTCAAGAATCGCATCGTTGGGCGTAAACGTGTTCCAAGTTTTTACGCAGTGCGGCTATGAATAAGCAACACGAGACGCAGCACGAGTTTCCAGTGTGTTCACCGCCACCGTTTCCCGAGCGCGGCTGGCACGACCTGACTATCAGGTTGGTGAGTTCATGCGCATCCTGATCACTTGCGGGGGAAGATGATGAATTCAAAACAACATCTCGACCATTTGCTCAAGGAATGGCCGTTTGAAGCGGAGGGCCTTGGAGTCCGGCTAGTCAAAGGAGATGACGGGCGAGATGTGATTCAGGTCCGCGTCGACTTGGGGATACTGCAATTGGAAACTAGCGGTCGTCCAGATGGGATTCAACCGGAAGGACACGATTCTCTCCTTTCAATGCTGCTAGAGAAGGAACAGGAAACTCCGGATTTCGAGCTGGATGACGAAACTTGTTGCGACATTGACGCGGAGTTCGTTCAGTTCTACCACCGCCGCATGGCATGGTTAAGGCTCCAGCGTTTTGATCTTGCTGTCCGTGATGCCGAACATACGCTAGCTCTAATGGATTTCTGCAAAGAGCATTCGCCCTATGAAGAGTGGACGTTCCAGCACGAGCAGCATCGAGCGTTTGTGCTATTCCATTTGTCACAGGCCTCTGCGCTGTTGGCAATCGAGCGACAGCAGCCCAAGACAGCGATCTCGGAAATTGAAAGCGGGCTTGAGTTGATAGCCGAGAACTACGAAGAGCTCGGCTGGGATGAGCAGTTCGAAAATGATGAGCTCGTCGAACGACTGCGGGCGATGCGAGAGTCGATTCGAACTGACTACGAAGTCGCCCCCACGCTGGCTGAGCAGTTGGCTGAAGCGGTGGAGCTAGAACAATACGAGCTAGCCGCAAAACTCCGCGATCGAATCGACAGCGAACAGCGTAACCACCACTCTGCCAGTGAGTAGGAACGCGGGCGACGGTTTAACTGCAGTTTGCACTCTTGTAGGTGCATCTACTTAAACGGCTAGCCTCTAGCGAAATTGCCCTAGCCGTTTGAAAGTCGCCTGGTGCCGGGGCGCTGCCTAGGGAGCCCGCAGCGGAGGTGCTTCCCGATAGTGACCGTCAAACCACGGTTGGCCCGTGTAGGGAGGCGTTAGCGGGAATCCGTTAGGGTTCGCAGGATATCCTGGGAATCCTGGCCCAAATCCATTACCGTAGCCAAATCCATTGCCGTAGTAGCCATTACCGTAGCCGGGGTAAGGGTAGCCAGGCTGTTGGAAACCAGGGTAGGGATAACCTGGCAATGAATTCTGAACGCCGGGATTCTGAACGCCGGGATTCTGTAAACCAGGATTTTGAGGACCGGGAGGCCGTTGCCCAGGCGGCACAGGACCTGTCGGTGGAATCGGTGCCCTACCGTAGAACCCCTGGAATTGTCCGTTAAAAATCCCGTAAGGAGCCTGTGGTCCCCACTGACCATAAGGAACCCCATAAGGCCGATAAGGGAAACGCCATTGTTCGTACGGCACTACGGGCTGTCCCCATTGCTCGACGACATGATAGTTGTCGACCGACAGGCCCGCACGTAGTGTGCTGCGATAATGCCGCATGCCACTGCGTTGGAAATCGGTTCTCGCGACTGCGATTGCAGGCTCGGGTTCAGTGTGTTGGTCAACACGTTGTCCATTAGCACTGTGCGTGTAAGTGCTGGGCCAAGTGATCCAGTCGCTCGCAGAAGCTGTGTGAGCGACTGAGCAGGCCGCGATGCAAAGCACGCCTAGAACGACGAGCATCTGCTCGAGCGGCCTGTGCAGGCCCGCAGCGCGACGGAGAATGTCGCAAACGGGAACCTCGCAAACGGGAACCTTGCGACTGCGAACGTGTTGTGGAGATGTTTGGTGCATAGCTCCCAAGCTAATTGGAGCCTGACCAATTCCCAGATTAGTCCGCTTGAATCGAGTAATGCAGGTGCTTCACGGGGCAATTCGTAGTGATTCTGCCGGAGCTAACAATTGGTGACGCTGCAAACACCGCGTTCATTGGGCTTAGATCTATCCAAGCGGTATCGTTGTCGGGATCGTGCCAGCTGGTACAACCCGACCTTTTTCGCCCCAGTTCTGATCGCCTGGGTAATTCACAGCCGGGTGTGTACAATCATTGCTGAATCGGCCTGTAGCCGCTACGCGACCTGCCATCGCCCTGTTTTGTCGCCCAACGTAGCGAGCGTCCGGTTGCCAAGTTAGTATGCCCACTTTGAGTGAGTTTTCGGGTTTCATTGCCTATGTATCGCAAGCTGCTTCGTTCAAAAATCCACCGGGCGACGGTGACCCAAGCCGATCTAGATTATGAAGGCTCCCTTACGCTTCCACCAAAACTGATGCGTGCGGCGGATGTATTGGCCCATGAGTCGGTACATGTTTGGAACGTAACGCGCGGTACTCGATTAGAAACCTATGCGATCGAAGGGGAAGAGGGCAGCCAGGACATTTGCGCCAACGGTGCTGCAGCTCACTTGATCCGGCCCGGCGATATTGTGATCATCGCTACGTACGCGT
>DNPC01000791.1 GCA_003501565.1 Planctomycetaceae bacterium
TCCGAGCATCCCTCTGCGTTCTCCGCATCTCCGCGTTTCAAATTCTTCCTGGATGAGTTCCCCGAATAGGACTATGGCCCCACGCCGATCGCTACTTCGGAGCTGAAGGTAAAAAAGACGGCGTGAAAATGCATGGCCCCATCGGCACGGAAAATATGCGAGGCACGCCACCGCGTCGACCAATAAAGAAGACAATTGTGTCAGAAGTAGAAACGCAGAGGCGCTGAGGGCGCAGAGTTCTTGGCCGAGCATCCCCTCTGCGTTCTCGGCGTCTCCGCGTTTCAAATCCTCGTAAGCTGAGCAGCACGTTAAAGACAGATACCGATCGGCATTTGATTTCTGACCAGAACGAAACAGAAGCGCCGCCGCGACCGGAAGCACGGCCCCGTCGGCACGGAAAATGTGCGAGTCACGTCACCGCATCCACCAATAAATTAGACAATTGTGTCAGAAGTAGAAACGCAGAGGCGCTGAGGGCGCAGAGTTCTTGGCCGAGCATTTCCTCTGCGTTCTCTGCCGCTCCGCGTTTCAAAATCCTCGCTCAAGGAGGTGTCACGTGACGGATCTAAACAAGCTAACCGAAGCAATCATCGGCGCGGCAATCGAAGTTCACCAACGACTCGGGCCGGGGCTGCTTGAAACGGCTTATCGAAAGTGTCTGGCCTACGAGCTACGCAAACGCGGGTTTGAAGTTGTAGAAGAGCGACCGATCCCTGTTGTCTACGACGAAGTTCATTTGGAATGTGGTTTCCGAGCTGACTTACTGGTCAACCGGAGTGTCGTCGTCGAGTTGAAGGCCAAGACGGCAATCCATCCCGTAGACAAAGCACAAACTTTGTCCCACCTTCGCTTGATGAACCTGCAGGTTGGTCTGCTAGCCAATTTTCATGAAGTCAAGTTGGTGGACGGTTTGCATCGGATCGTCAACAACTTCAAGGAGAACCCGTGATCCGGTGTGTTGACGGTAGAAACGCAGAGGCGCTGAGGGCGCAGAGTGGTTGTCCGAGCATCCCCTCTGCGTCTCTGTTCCTCCGCGTTTCAAAATCCTTGCCCGCCGAGCAGCTCTTTACCAACACGCGGATAACTGCCGTGCGTCTGGTTCCTAACCAAAACAGAAGCGAGGCCGTGATAGGAAGCACGGCCCCATCGGCACTGACAATGTCCGAGGCGCGCGCCTCCGGTTCGACCCATCAAGTGCACAAGTGTGGAAGGGGTAGAAACGCAGAGACGCTGAGTACGCAGAGTCCTTGTCCGAGCATCCCCTCTGCGCTCTCTGCCCCTCCGCGTTTCAAATGCTCGCCCGCCGAGCAGCGCTGTACCAACATGCAGATACCGATTGGCATCCGATTCACGACCAAAACAAAACAGAAGCGAGGCCGTGACAGGAAAGCACGGCCCCGTCGGCACGGAAAATGTGCGAGGAGAAAGCCAGTAGCGGGGCGGTGTGTCGCAATTTGCGACGGATAGATGTACATCCGATTGAAAAAATGGCATAGGCGAATCGCATCAGCCCGATTGCCGGGGAAAATACAGAGGTGCCGTACGTCTCCCTAAACCCTTTTGAACGCTGGTGTTAGCGTGAAACCGGCCGTGCCGATTGTAAGGAAATTGCGGATTGGCACGGCAGCTGCACAGTAGAGTTCCCGTTCAAACCTGATGATTAAAGCTCAGTCCACGCCAAGGAGGCAACGCGATGAACGATTCGATCTTTGAGGTTAATTCTAGGGTAGGTGGTGATCACGACGTTAGCGCGCAATTGGGTTCATTCGTTCCCATGGCGGAGATTCGGCGACGCGTCAAAGAGGTAAAGCAAGGATGGACTCCCGCGATTGCCCGAGCCCGCGCTGCGGAAGGTGAACGTCGACGCGAGCAATTATCCGAATTGCTGGCCACGGTCATCCTCGAAGAATCAGCTAGCGAGACTGACTACATCGAGCCCGAGTTTAATGTCGTTTGTTAAAGGAATTCGATTCGTTGAGCCCTCCCTGCATAGTTGGGAGGATCGCGATTACGAAGCCGTTTGCGGCGTCGAAGGCTTCACTAGGCTTTAAGCGAATAGCTGTTTGCCGCGTCAACTTGATCTTGGCAGTTTTTCGTCTCCGTGTTTGGTAGAATTCGATTTCGATCGAATTTGCTGGAAGGTTCGCAGTGTTGCGGCTGGGCCCGGCGAAGGTACCAGATGCAGAGGTTACGATGGCAGGCTGTGACGATTTGAAGTTGGTAGCCAAGCAAATCCTACTCGCAGGTTTGTTGCTTTTACTATGCAGTCCTCCGGTAGCATTGGGCGAAGACGAAGGTGGGCTGTCTCGTGAGGAAAAGGTACGTCGCGACAAAGCCCGAGTTGAAAAGGAAGGATTCTGGCTTTACAACGACTTGCCAGCTGCGTACCAAAAAGCCAGAGAAACTGGTAAGCCGATCTTGGTGGTCTTGCGCTGCCTACCCTGCGAAGAGTGCGTCAAGCTTGACGATGATCTTGTCGACAATGATCCCGTGATTCGCCCGCTACTTGAACAATTTGTTTGCGTTCGAGTGGTTGGAACAAACGGCTTGGATCTGGATGTCTTCCAATACGACACTGATCAGTCTTTCGCCGTTTTCATGCTCGCGGCTGATAAAACCGTTTACGGAAGGTTTGGTACACGGTCACACCGCACTGAGTGGCTCGGTGACGTGTCTCTAGAAGGCATGGCAGCAGCACTTAGCGGCGCCCTCGAATTGCATCGTGACTACCCAAACAACAAAGCGCAGTTGGTCGGCAAGTCAGGCAAACCGCTTGAATTTGATGCACCGGAGAAGTTTCCCAAGCTTCGCGGTAAATATACCGATCGCCTCAATTACTCAGGTGACGTAGTTAAGAGCTGTATCCACTGCCATCAGATCGGCGAAGCACGACGGGAGTTCTATTGGCAGCAAAACAAGCCGATTCCCGAGCGTTTGTTTTTCTCATATCCGCATCCAAAATCGATTGGTCTCATCCTAGATCCTGACACACGTTCTACTGTCAAATCGATCACTCAGGGCTCTCCTGCCAGCGTGGCGAAGCTTGAGCCTGGCGACACAATTGAAACGATGCAAGGCCAGCCAATTCTGTCGATAGCCGACGTGCAGTGGGTACTCCACAATACGGCTGCCGAAGGAGCTAAGGTGACACTCGGTGTGCAACGTGGCACGCAACAACTGGATCTGGAGCTGCAACTGGCTAAGGGGTGGCGTCAGGCAGATGACATTTCGTGGCGAGTATCGTCGTGGACGCTTTGCAGAATTGCGACTGGAGGCATGCGTCTGGTACCACTAGATGATGAACAGCGTGTTGAATACGGAGTGCCGGAAGGGATGGCACTGCGGGCCAAGAATGTCGGGCGCTATGGACCTCACGGTGCTGCCATGCGGGCGGGATTTCAGAAGAACGATATCATCGTCAGTTTTGATGGTCGCAGCGACTTTGAAAACGAGGACCAGTTGTTCTATTACGTGAACCGAACCAAACGGATTGGCGACTCGGTCGAGATCGAATACGTGCGTGGAGGCAAGCGGAGGCAGGCTCGCTTGAAGATCCAAGAATAGCTCGGGCATATCCGCAATATTCGTTGCCGCTGTCGACCGAAATCGTTAAGGGCTTTTGCCGTGAAACTTCCATTCACGCGATTATGAACACACCATCACAGGTCCCACTCAAAAAAGTCAAAGTGATCGGAGTGGTCGGTGGCATTGCTAGCGGCAAAAGTCACGTGACGAGAGTTTTGCGGAGCCTTGGTTGCGAGCGGATTGATGCCGATGCAATTGGGCACCACGTCCTAAGACAACCGCTGATTATTCGACGCTTGGTGCAACGTTTAGGCGCGAGCATCCTGGGCGACAAAGGTGAAATCGACCGGCGGCGGCTTGCAGACTTGGTCTTCACACTAGACGGGCAGCGCACGCCCGCTTTGGCCGAGCTGGAGGAGATTACTCACCCGCCTATTCATGCCGCCGCCGTCCGAAAAATCTCTGAACTACAAGAGAGCCCAAGCATACGAGCCATCATCGTTGATGCTCCGCTATTGTTGGAAGCGGGATGGGCGTCTATGTGTGACGTCATCATTTTTGTCGAAACGCCAGCAACAGTCCGATTTGGACGGGCTGAGGCGCGCGGCTGGACAAAAGAGCACTTCGATGCACGCGAGTTAGCGCAGATTCCTGTGGACGAAAAACGGCGGGCGGCTACTCACGTTATAAGCGGAGAGCTTCCACTTGAACGTCTGCGTGAGGAACTTGAAAAGATCTTGGGCGAAGTGGGCAACGACGACTTAGGGAGCTAACGGTTTATCGCTAAATAGCATGCGACGAGCAGTCTCGACACTGCTGTCACTTAGCGCTAACAGACTGCCGTCGAACCACTTGGCGGCCGCTCCATACTGTCGGCCAGGCTCTCTGGCCCAGTTTCGTATTGCTTGAGAAGACGACTGCGACAGTTCACCTAAGGATGCAGTCGAATCCAACACGGCTATTTCGTTGATCGACAACTCAACAGCGTCTTGGGTCCCACGAGCGGCACGTGCAATCACGCTTTGCAGCGCACGGTTGGTGACCTGAAGTGTCTCCAGGTCGACACCGTGAGCGTCGGGATTAGCGTCACTGGTCGGATCAAGCACACGGCCGGATACGAGCGGCGAAGGCGTCTCGGACATGGCTTGCTGCGAACTCGTGCCCTCGGGAGAGAAGTTTCCACTCAACAGCCATCCGCCGACGAACATTAACGTAATGCCCGCCGCGATTGAAGCGGCTTGGTACCAATTCAGTGTGGGCGTGTTTTCGGCGATTCGCCCCGAAGCAGGAACGACTGACTTTCCGCCTGCCGAGACGTGGTCTGCCCACTGAGCCGCTTCGTTGCGAAGGCGAGTTTCAAGTTGTGAATGTTTATTTGCCATCGTATTTACGCGTCGACTTTCGTGTGCAACTACCCAGGGCAGTCGTAGATCTATGAGCCTTCATCTGAGAGGACCGTTTCGAGTTTTCCCCTAGCGCGATGTAGCATTACGCGCACGCCGACTTTGGTCTTACCAAGTACGCTTGCGATTTCGGACATGTCCATGTCTTCGCCATATCGGAGCCATAACGCGGCGTATTGATCAGCGGAGAGGTTAGCCGAGGCTGTGGCCCAAATGTTCGAACTGGCTGGCTCGGCGGCCGCCGCAGCTTCGTCGGGAGTG
>DNPC01000740.1 GCA_003501565.1 Planctomycetaceae bacterium
CTGCGACGCCAATGCCGAGATTACCATCCTCGAAAAGGGACCTGCAGTATCGTTTGCCAATTGTGGACTGCCCTATCACCTGGGCGGTGAGATTGAGGAGCGCGAAAAGCTACTGGTCGCTACACCGGAGTTGTTCTGGGCTCGTTTTCGCATCCGGGTTCGCACTGGCCACGAAGTCACCAGTATTGCTCCCCAGGCCAAGACAGTCACTGGCCGGACGGCGGATGGCGAAGAATTCAAACTTCCCTATGACAAACTGATGCTGTCGCTGGGCTCCGAGCCGTTGATGCCCGATTTTGCTAAGGTCGATGCCGAAAACGTTCACCAACTGTGGACGCTTGACGATATGGATTCGATCCTGAGTTACCTGAAGAAACGACCGTGCAAAAAGGCGACAGTGATCGGCGGCGGTTTCGTCGGCTTGGAGGTCGTCGAACAACTGCACCGCCTCGGGATCAACGTCACTCTGCTTGAGCGCAATCCGCAGGTCCTGAAACCAGTCGACCGCGAACTGGCAAGAATGATTGAAAATGCAATGCTTGCCGAAGGCGTCAAACTCCACTTGGGCGTTAGCGCAGAGTCGCTGTTGATTAACAATTCTCGTGCGACAGCAATCAAACTCGCTAGCGGAGAAAGCTTGGCTACTGACCTAGTCATTGTAGGAATCGGCGTACGCGCTCGCACCCAGATCGCTGAGGCCGCGGGTTTTGAAGTGGGACCGACAGGCGGCCTGGTCGTCAACGAACACTTTCAAACGTCAGACCCGAATATCTACGCAGTGGGTGACATGGTCGAATACCACCGCGGCGTGCTCGATAAGAAGCAGCGTATTCCCCTGGCCGGTCCGGCCAACCGAGCTGGCCGGATTGCCGGGCAGCATGCTGCAACTGGGGCAGCGCCGCCCGCCGCCAAGGTTCAGGGAACATCGATCGTCCGGGTCTTCGATCTGGGGGCCGGTGTAACCGGATTGAACGAGCAAACGCTCAAGCAAAATGAAATACCTTTCCGATCGGCAACCGTGCAAGCCGCTCATCATGCCAGCTATTTCCCTGGCGCAAAACCGCTGACCGTTAAAATCCACTACTGTCCTAACACCAGGAAACTCCTGGGCGGTCAGGCTGTCGGGAAAGCTGGGGTCGACAAGCGGGTCGACGTGCTGGCTACGCTGCTTCACTTCGGCGGCACGATTGACGACTTGGCAGGGATTGATCTTGCCTATGCACCGCCGTTTGGTTCCGCCAAGGACATTCTTCACATGGCCGCTTTCGTTGCGCAGAATGACCTGGCGAATGCTCCCAAGCTGACACCGCCGGATGCGGAACTAGCCGATCTGCAAGTAGTGGATGTACGAACGGCGGCAGAACTGGAGAAGCTTCCGCTACCTGGAGCGATCCACATTCCGATCGACGAATTGTCCGAACGATTCGACCAGCTCGACGCCTCTCTCCCGACGGTTACCGTTTGCCATTCCGGCAAGCGTGCCCACGTGGCCGCTTGTTGGCTAAGCGGCAAGGGCTTCGAAAACATCGTCAATCTCAACGGCGGCATGTCCATTCGTAGCCTTACCGGTGAGCCTTAGTTTTCACAGAGTATCTGCTGTTCCGACACGCACGCCAACTGAGCTATGGCGAAAACGGCGCTTGTTTTTGACAGACGGCGCACCATAGCGCATTCAGGCTATGGTATGTGCAATTCGCGATGCAGCTCGCGCGTCCCTCCCTCTTTTGGGGACTGACGATTCTGCGAGCACATCGAGCTTGGCCAACAAAACTCCGGATAAACTTAGCGTTCTTGGGTTGCCCTTGCTATCATAGTCCACCTTCACAGTCGTGCGTCTGGTCAGTATGCGCGTTAGCTGCACCGGTAGGTCGCTAACAAGCTGTGCGCAGTTACGGCACCTGCGTGGGCGCGATCAAACCGGTGGGTTCGGTGGACTTGCCCCCTAAGCATCCCAGCAAGTTGAGGTTCCTTAAATGTTTCGACTAGCTCTTTGCCAATCGATGGGAATTCTGCTTTTGCTGTTCGGCTCAAGAACCATTGCTCAAGAGCAGCGGTTGGCGAGCGACTTTTCCAGTTTCCAGTCTGAACCGAAGATAATGGGTCAGCTGCAAAATTGTCTTACAGAGTTTGTCCAATTGCGACAGGACCTGCCCCCGAAACATGCTTGCTATGCCCGCGGGCGAAGCTGGACCGGCAACGGAGATTGGGGAGCAAGGAGTCGAGAACACATCGTATTGGCAGCTCACGATGAACGGGCCTCAGCAGAATCGCAGCGGCTGCCACACCTCTATTTGGCTTTTGCGTGGTGGATCACGGAATCGTTCGGTGAGGAAGATCCCCCCGCTTTGAACCTAGTTGCATGGGATCAATTTTTGCGCGTCAAATTGGATACGCACATTCGGCTTGGAACTGAGTACAGGTTCACTCACACGCACACGGTCGTGAGAGACTCCAGCGAATCTCCGGGCGGACGCAAGCCGAATGCAAATCTCGACTTTTACGATGCGCCACTCACCGACTACGACTCCATATATCACTTGGATGTACGGCCTAGCTTCGTCTCCCGTATGATAAATGAAGCGGAGTTGATCTTGGCTCGGCGAACGAGTGATTCGCTTCAGGGGATCTGGCAGTCAAAGTTGAATAGCAGTGCATTCGGGATCATTTCATTCGATGTTGACACTGGCCTACCCATTCAGATCGAGTGGCGAATGTTTGAAGGTTCGCAGGACAAAGACGTGATGTCTAAAATTGAGGCGTCCCGCACCTATTCCGTAGTCGAAACGGCTTGGCAGAAGGTTAGCGCACGCAAACAGAAGTTTGCGGTCCCGTTTAAGCTGCGCACTTGCTATGTATCGAATCGTGCCGATGGCTCTTCAATGGAGCTGGAGTATCGGATCTCCTGGGTCTTTGGAGATGAGATTCGCCAAGCGTTCCCTCAGACACCCGAGGAGAAGTTTTGGACAGCGAATGGCCTAAAGTTCTTTAAGCACGATCCTAGCCTAAGCTACAGTGAATATGCCGAAGAGTTGGATAAGAAAATCCGTATCGTCGCGGGATCGTAACCAAGAGCACTAGCAACTCGAGCATCTCGTTTTGCTTCTCCCAAGACTCCGCCCTGTAAGGCGATGCACTTCGATTGATGTGCTTGCAAAGCCTCGATATCTCTGCGAGCATACTTAGAACCCGTCCGAATACCTTGAATCGAACATCAGCCGC
>DNPC01000033.1 GCA_003501565.1 Planctomycetaceae bacterium
CTGTGGCTAGGTCCGATTTGACTTCAACTTTCCAATCGCCTAACGTGGTTCGGGCAGAGCAGTTGATTTCTTTGATGGCGCGTTGCCACAGTGGGCCCCCATGTCCGGAAACCACAACAGGCACAGTGGCATCGGGCAACTGGTGTTCAGGACTACCATGCGTGTTGACCACTTGTCTGATAGCTCTGGCAATGGCAGTGGACTGCGCGGCAACAACTTGTTTCGCGATCAGCGTGACCCATTCACTTCCCAAGGTTTCAAGGTCCTCTCCCAGCATTTTCGAAAGACGTTGCATTGCCGCGTTGTGAGTGCGTGGCCTTCCGTCTGCCGTGTCAGTATCCTCCGGGCGTTCGTCAGTCAGCTTCAAGGCAAGATAGGCGTCATCACTTGTGGCAAAATTCTCCGCCATCAGTGGAATAGTCGCGTTGTCGATATTCACGCTTTGAAGAACTGCACAAACTGGACTCCGGCGTATTCCCGTGTAAACTAATTCGCCGCTTCGCAAACGATCCAAGTCGGTTACGCTTGCGCTAGCCACTTTTTGATGAGCAAGCGGGACAACGTCTGTAGTCGTTGAACCGATATCGAGAAGCAGTTGGAATTCTTCGTCGTTGCCAGATCTTGCCGCGATCCAGGTTGCCAGGCAGTGCCAATTGCTTGCTGCGGCAGTTAGCGGCGATTGAATAACGGTCTCGACGGACTGCCATCGGAATGAAGACGGGGCGTTGGGCTGTCCATGGATCGTGTACACATAGACTGGCGGAGTGGTTGGCGGATTCTGGCAACGCAGTTGATCACTTGCGTGTTTGACTGAGGCCAAGATACTCCGCACGCCTTCAGAGCGATTGTCGAAAGAGTCGGCGAGTTCACCGGTCATCGTTAATGCGAGCGCCGAAGCAGGTCCGTCCTGACTGTGGTGAGCTCTTAAGAGCTTAGCTAGTGCCTCGGTCAGCTGTTCGGGATGCTTCCACAGGGGAAAGTACTGGTCGTGGGTTGTCCCACGATTGGATGCGGACTTTAGGTTGGCACCACCGATATCCAAACCGATAACGTGAGGAAGGACAGGCATGCTGCATTCATTGAAAGAAACAACGGATCAAAGATACCGGTTGGCTGAGTTGGCGTCAGAGCGTCGACTCAAGGTTTTCCGATGCGATTTGGTCGAGGTCCGCGTTGGCGGCTTCCGCTGCCTTTGTTTGGGTGTAGTGCATTGGCAGAATGACACGGAACTTACTGCCGGTTCCCAATTGGCTACTCAATCTCACTTCTCCGCCTAGCAGCTTGCACAGTTCCTTTACGATCGATAGACCAAGCCCTGTACCGGAGTGTGTTCGCGTCAGGCCATCGTTTTTGAGAACTTCGTTGCTTTGCCTGAATTTCTCAAAGATCACGTCAAAATCTTCCTCGGGGATACCCACGCCAGTATCTGCCACGGTCAAGCAAAAATGTTCTTGACTGGCCGAGGCCACGCTGACGGTGATCATACCGCCGTCAGGTGTAAATTTGATGGCATTGGACAATAGGTTGGTCAGTATTTGCTGGATCTTTGCCTGGTCTTGAAATACTTCGGGGAGAGGGATGCAGTTTAGCTGCAAATCCATGTTCTTCTCTTCGATTAAAGCGCCCAACAGGTCGCATTGAGCCGAAACTAATTTGCCGACGTCGAAGGTGGTCGGAGTAACAGTCATCTTGCCAGCTTCGACCTTCGCGAGATCGAGAATGTCATTGATCATTTCCAGAAGAAGCTTACCGCTGTTTTGAATGTTCCCTACGAAACGCTGTTGTTTGTCGGTAAGTGCTGGGATGTCCGCGAGCACTTCGCTGAACCCAATAATACTGTTCAGCGGCGTTCTCAATTCGTGGCTCATGTTCGCCAAGAAATCGCTCTTAAGTCGATTCGCCTCGAAGAGGTTTAGGTTCGCCTGTGCCAGTTGGTCGATTCTTACGTCCAGCTCTTCGTTGAGCCCCTGGAGTTTCGATTGTGATTCTGTCATGTGGCGTAGCATGCGATTGAACGCTTCCGCTAGTTCTTTGAACTCGTCTCCAGTTTCGATTTTTGCTCGAAGGTCCGTCTTGCCGGCAGAGATAGCTTCACTGACTCCCTTCAGGTGGGCTAGTGGACGAAGGACCAATCGCCTGACGACCCAGTGCACCACAAAAAGTGTTGCGGCCAGCGTTACCATGGCGATCGCAATCAAACCTGCAATCGTCGGAGTCGAAGCGACTTTCATATGATCGTACGGTCGCATGACTTTCACAACGCGAAAGGGCAGGTTCTCAGCTGTTGAGTTAGGGAACCTCGCGTGGCAGATCATACAACTGTCTGCAAAGGTGACGGCATGGTAGTAGACGTACCAGTCACTATCGGTCTCGATGCCAAGGTCTCGCTTTTCTTGGGCCGTTAGCTCAACGGGTCCGTCGTCCCTGAAGAAGTACGGCTTGGGTTCCGCCGCGGGAGTTCCTGCATCCGAACCCGATGATGCTCCCAGTGAGTCGGTAGTGAGCGTTTCGCTACCGAACGAAGCCGTACCAGGCGACTCAGCTGGTTGTGTCTCAAAAGAAGTGGAGAGAAAGTGTGCCCGATACTCGCTGGCCAGATCTTCTACCAGCTCACGCTCGCGGTCGGTGGGCAGTTCGGCACGCAGGCCCAAATCGGAATGTTGCGACGTATCGTCCAGCATCAGGTACTGATGTCGGAAGTTCGGATTGTCAATTAAGTCCTCACGGAGCAGCTGCAAAACAGCAGGTGTGATTTGGCTGCTCAGTCCAACGCCCTCAAGTCGTTTGTCGCTAGCAGCGTGTTCCCAAGCGATGATTTTCTCTGCGTAGTCGCGAGCCTCTTGCTGAACGGTTTGCATGACCAAACGCGAGGCGACCACCTCCAGGACGAACCAAAACGCTAAGCCAATTGGGACGACCAAAGCGAACCCAAGGAAAAGAAGGCTCTTTTGTTCGAGCCGCCAGCCCTTAACGAACTTTTGAACGAAGCCGGTAAGCCACGCAAGAATTACCTTGAGAAGTCTTAGCATTCCGTCGGGTTACCTTGGGCGTGTTTTCAGACCTGCCACGATGGGAATATGCCACAAAACTGAGGAGAGAACGGCGTGGTTTGAGTAGCACTACGGCTAAAGGTTTGTCGCCGAAGTGGAGCCGGCGGAGTTCCGAGTCTAGCGAATTCTGACATCTAATGCGATCGAGACCGATTCGCATATTGTTCGGACGCCACAATTTGGTTCCC
>DNPC01000498.1 GCA_003501565.1 Planctomycetaceae bacterium
CGCCGAAGTCGAAGGGGCCGAGGAGTGGCTCGACCGATTACAGGTGTACGGCCTTGATCTCCGCCATACTCCCAGCGTCGAGAGCTTGGCAACACAGTTGAGCACTTCCCTTCCACGACTCGATTTCATCATCAACAACGCATGCCAAACCATCCGCCGGCCTCCCAATTTCTATTCCCATTTGATGGAGTACGAGGCCAAGGTACTAGCAGATTTACCTAGTGAGCAAGCTGGATTACTTCGGGACTACCAGGAAATCGTAGATGGCAAAGGATTGCACCTAACGGAGAGGCGAACCTCCCAAGCCAGCACGTCGGTGATTCCCGGACAAAGCCCAACCGCCAGCGCGCTTGCAGGGATTGTCGATGCCGCTCGACTCTCACAAGTACGTTTGGCCGAAGAAGACTTCGATCAAAATGCCGCAAATTTCCCTGTAGGTGAGTACGACGTAGATGCTCAACAGGTGGACTTGCGTGACAAGAACAGCTGGCGTCTCAAGTTGGCTGAAGTGTCCACCGTCGAGATGCTGGAAGTCCATCTAGTGAATGCCGTTGCTCCGTTCTTGCTCAACGCAAGACTGAAGCCGCTGATGGTCCGCACCCCGGCAATCGACAAGCACATCGTAAACGTGTCGGCGATGGAAGGCGTGTTCTATCGAGCCCTGAAACGCGACACACACCCGCACACGAATATGGCCAAAGCGTCCATGAACATGATGACACGAACCGCCGCATCCGACTACATCCGCGACAACATTCACATGAACAGCGTGGACACCGGCTGGATCACCGATGAGGACCCCATCGAAATTACTCGCCGCAAACAGGCCGAAATGGGGTTTCGCACTCCGCTCGATACCCTGGATGCGGCCGCCAGAATCTGCGATCCCATCATCCATGGAATTGCCACCGGCGAGCACGTGTGGGGTAAGTTCCTGAAAGACTATCAGGTATCGAATTGGTAGTGAACGAGGCAATGAGTCTCGTCCGTTTCCGCATTTGGGAACACACGCAAGATCGAGCACTTGGTCCGCTTGCTACACCTTGAAGACGGTTTCAACGTTGCCTCGCAGAACCTGTTTCCCAAGCTCAATAGCTCGCGTTTCCGACCAGCCCATGCTCTGTACAAAATGACCAGCCAATACGTCGCTCAAGCAACGTTTGAACATCGCGAATTTAGGCAACGCGAATTCCAGCTTATACATATCACTGTAGTAGCCAATTGTTTTATTGCGGGGCACCGCCTCGAGCCGAGCATGTAAGTCCCGAGTTATGAATGAAGGCGTGTTGCTATACCACCAGTGACCGTTACAGACCACATTCGGGAAGATCCAAGCGTAGCTGACAAGCTCTTGGTTGGTGACACTCGCCAGCACCGAAATCGGAAACGTCACATCCGGAAAGGCGCAGAACAGCTCACGATACTGAATCAGCGACACGCGGCTATCGTACAGATCCTGGCCCTGGAATACACCAGCTGGATAGACGCTTCGATTGACACCAATCATGAGGTCAAACGGCAACTTCGTTCGTCGGCAGTGCTCGGCCAGTTTCCAAAACACCCAATTGCTTACTACCAGTCGACTGTCTGCATCTGAGTCTTCGGATTGTTGCAAAAGAGTGCTCAGCGCTGCCTCGGCGACCGCATCAGAAACAGGCGTCGGTGCAAACGATGGCGGCAAACTGATTGCACAAGCTCGCGCGCCGTGACTGGTAAAGTGGTCAAACAGCTTAGTCAATGCCGACTCCAAAGCTGCCAAACCGGTCAATTCCACATCGGTCGCCATGGCAAGCCGCTCACGCACGCTCTCTTTGGCGAGATGAAAAACCAAGTCGTCAGTTCGCAGACATGGAATGTAACGCTGCGTGTCGAAACCCTCGAGCGGATCGTCAAAGTCATTAGTAAGAAAGACAGCCTCTAGTTTCGAAAGCTTGAGGACCTCGTCCTCCCAGGACGGCGAGTCAAATTTGGCCTGTGCGGCATCGTAAAGTGTTTCCCAATTGGATTCGTCGACGCGTTCCAGTTCCACGCCGAACAGCTCCTTTGCGGCCTCCAAGAGCCAGCTCAGCTGCACCGTGTTGTCAATAACCCCCAGTCCCTTGGCCAGCACCTCCACACGTTCCTTGGGACTTAGATTGGGAGCCTCAATCTGTTCACGAGGCATGCCCGCCGAATGCGCGAGTTCGGTGTAGTAGTGGTAGCCAAGGATATCCGCTAGCGTTTCGCTCGCGGCACTGTGCGGGTTGATGTGCGTATGTGGATCAATCAGAACCATCGAGTTGAGTTCGTCGAAGATCCGGGAGTTGAGCGTTTCAGTCATAACATTGATGGGAGAGGTGAAAGATCCGGAAAAGTTGTTTGCAACGCGTAATGTATGCCTATCCACAATCCGGCGAAAGCACGTCTCTTGGCGGTGCTGGTCGTGATACGCTTCGATTTCTTGCGTCAGCAAGTGTCGCGCCCGCCCGCTCCATTTAGCATTTGGATCATGACTCGCGTTGAGTCTGCAAATTGGCGGTTTTCACTGCGTATTCGCCGCAGTCTCCGTGACTTCCGCTCCGTAAAGCTTGCCGGTTAGGGCGACTTTCGACCTCCACTGGGCTTGCTTTCGTCGCTTTCTGGGCTTCAGAGTTACAATGAAGAGACGATTTCGGGCTAAACTGGAGAAGCCGAGCAGGCGAGCTTCTGGCTCTCAGCCTGCTCCTAACCAGGCGTTTCCGCCAAGAACTGGGGACCACAGTGGCAGAGCACGATCAAGATTCGGACCAGGATTCCCAAGTCGCTCGGAATGCGCCTTGTCAGGCCAGTGCAGAAAAGCCAGCGGACAGTATTGAATCGATTAATCGCGAACTGGCAACACATTCTCCCGCGTGGCCCGCACTCGAATCCTTTTCAATGTCGGATTCGCATCCAAGTCCATCGGTTTCTTCAGACACGGCAACCGACAAGAAACGCCGCACTGCTGGCCACGCTGCCCATGTAGCTACCTCAACCTTCCTAAGCCTAGTAATGGTCCTGGGATTATTGCTGCTAGTGCGGTTTATGGTGCCCGGCATGGTGGAAAAAATCCGCTACTCGTGGCATCGCGGGCAATTGCGAGCACAACATGACTATGCATCGCAAAACTATAGCCGCGTCTCGCTGGAGTCCATCGAGGCAGCGTCCGAACATGTGAGCAGCATCGTGGGCCCAACGGTTGTACACATCAGCTTGCTTCGGGGCAACAACGAACTCAGCCAGGCGGCACAGGAGCTTGCGAAACTTGATTCGCGAATTCGGCTCAAGGCTCAGGGGAGCGGATTTGTAATTAGTGACGATGGCTACATCCTTACCAACGCCCATGTCGTGGAATCCGCAGCCGTCATAGAAGTCACTCTGAGCGACGGCCGCAAACTGCCAGCCAAACTGGTAGGCCAAGACGTATTGACCGATGTGGCGGTCCTGAAGGTCGACGCGGACAATTTGATCAATGCTGAGTGGGGCGACAGCCAGCAGGCAATTGTTGGCACGCCCGTCTGGGCTATCGGTAGTCCATTCGGACTCAGGGCTACGGTTAGCTTCGGAATAATCAGCGGCAAGAACCGCGTCGACTTCAGCAGTTCTCGAGAAGTTTCAGGTGTACCCGGCGGAACTGCTTTCGGCGATATGCTCCAAAGCGACGTAGTGCTCCATCCTGGCAATAGTGGCGGTCCACTGGTCAACTCCGAAGGCAAGGTCGTCGGCATGAATGGTGCCATCCTGGGCGATTCATTTCAAGGAATCAGCTTTGCCATTCCTAGCCAAGTTGTAAAGCGAATTGCCGATGAGATTATCGAGCACGGTGATGTCCAACGCCCTTGGTTGGGTGTGCGATTGGGAGAGCTGCTCGAAGGCGAACGCTACAACAAGTCCGGCACCAGAAAGCTCGGTGCCCGCATCTTGCAGTTTCCTAGAGGTAAATCACCAGCCCGCGACGCGGGGCTGAAAGCTGGTGATATCATCACTCGTTTCGATGGATCGGATGTTGCAGGAGTCACTTCGCTCCAAAAGCTAATTGGCAGCGCTCGTGTGGGAGACACAGTCGAAATTGAGTACTTGCGCGACGGCGAGCAATTCTCCACGGAAGTCGTCTTAGCCAAACGCACAATCGAATCACGGTAGCAGTTGGCCTGATATACCACGCAATTCGCCGGCACACTCAATTTTTCAGCACAGATTTCTGATACCGTGATATTCGACTAGCTCGTTTTCGAATAGCCAGATTTCCGATACGTGCAATTCCCCGCGTTTCGGGTTCACCAAAGGCATCTAGGCAGCCTGGTTAGTTGTCGAGCGGCGGTCGGCGGAATACCATGTGTGATCCCACTCTAATTTGTGCTTGCTCTGTACGATCAACCACCGACTCAGCGTAGATGGCGGCGGACTGCCCAGAATGCATGATTCGTGTTGATCGAACTCAACGTATAACCGCACGCGATAGCATCGCCGCAGGAATTAAAGATGATTCGCAAACTTGTATTT
>DNPC01000520.1 GCA_003501565.1 Planctomycetaceae bacterium
TTCTGTCTGCATGTGGGCAATTCCGCACAGCACGGCGGGAGAGGCTTCTGGAGAGGAACCAACATACTGTGTGAAGTGGTCAATCATCTGAGCAGCACGCTCGTCTGGCACATGTTGGCGAACCGTTTTTGCAACACTCGTCCCCATACGCAGGCTCATGACATCTTTGAGCACGGACAAGTTCACCATACCGGTAGATTCGAACGTGTCTGCTATGCCACCAACACTCTTCCAAAAGAAGAACTTGTTCGATACGTCATGCAGCTTTTTTGACATATCGATGAACTTGCCGTACCCATCAGCGGCCCGGTCGTTACCGGAGAGCTTACGCAAGTTTGCTTTCATGTCCTCGATGTCGGAAACGAGGTCGAGTACGGATCCGTCTTCAAAGAAGCACCTCCACTGGGGATCCAGCGGCACTAAATCTAAGTAGTCGGCGACGTCTTTACCCGCCTCACTGAAAATCCGCTTGAGTACGCTCGGCAGCGTCAGGATCGTGGGCCCCATGTCGAACCGGTAGCCTTCGGTTTCATGCACGGCGGCTTTCCCACCAAACCACTCGTTTTTCTCAAAAAGCGTAACAGCGAAACCGCGAGCCGCCAAAACGCATGCACTTGAGAGCCCCGCCAAGCCACCTCCAATGACTGCCACTTGTTTTTCCGATGCCCGATCGATCATTACCTGCGTTCCTTACTGTTTCGCGTAGTGGCTGTGCACACCCGAGAGCGAGACGAAATCAAGCTCGTCTACAAACGTCAATTTGAATCTTTGCCCATAAAGCCGATGTGCGAGTCATCTCATTTTAGCGCCGCGAACAGTTGCCGTCGATTCGACATAGTGCTGCCAAGTGGCCACCATTACGACTTTTAACGATTTTGTGGGCGGTTGATAGTCGCATTTCAATGCTCAACCCCCAACATGTACGGTTACAACGCTACAAAAGAGTTTGCTGGTTGCGTAACATAGGAGATATCTCGAGATTCGGTCCGCTGTGCAGCAATACGAACTGCGGCAAAACGAGCTGCGCACGCTTGGCCCCTATTCCCTATCTCATCCTCTTCTTTGCTCGTTGCTCGGATGGCTAAGCCACCAATAGTTAGAAGCGTGCTGTATCCACGACAGGGAAGGTACGTCGTGACGCTACTGTGGGTGTTTCTATGCACGACCAACCTACTGGCCTTGAGCCTGAGTGGTCAAGAAGACGGCGCGTCGACCAACGACGCATTCCCTGATGTCATCGAAGGCGGCGTGCTGAAGACCCAAGCAAGACTTTGGTTCCCAGACGAAGATGGGCGCGCCGTCCTCGTCCCAGATAGTTCCTTGGAGGAGCTCTATCAACTTCGGGCTGAACGTAACAGCGCAGCTGATCGTGCCGCCAATTGGAATTTCGAATCCTTCGTTGTCACAATCGATGCTACAGATTCTTCCTCGAAAGTGGCTCGAGTGGGAGTTGATATCGTTGTAGAACGAGTGCAGGCAGACCGCAAAACGACCGTTCCACTGCGCCTAAGCTCCTTGCGACTAAGCGAGGCCCCGATACTGGCAGGCGATAAAAGCCAGTCATTTAGACCTACCGCGGACGGATGGGAATGGATTCTCGGCCCGGATTCCGAAGCAACGCCAAATCTGCGGCTCAACGGCATCACTGTAGTTGATCAAGATGCTGATCGTCGATCGATGACGATAACCTTACCGATGACACAAGCTCGCATCGCGCTCCAGCTTCCCTCCGCAGCGAGTGATGTTCGAACCAGCGACCCCAACGATGTCATCCAAATCGAATCGGCCGGAGAATCAACGCTGGTTTCAATTCTCCCAGGCGGAGGAGACGTCGAGCTCTCGTGGGCAGTCGGCGATTCGCAAGCTCAACTGGCCGCAGTGGAAGCTCGCACCCAAACCACTTTTGATATACGCGATCCATCCCAAATATGGACCGCCGAAACCAACGTTGAATTACGTTGGTATGGCTTGCAGGCAAGCCGAAATGTCTCAATCGTTCTACCGGTAGGAGCCAGGCTGCGGTCAATCCCCGGTTACGATTTTGAACTCTTCAACATTTCCAGCCGATTTGAGGGCGTGGGCGAAGATGCCATCGAAGTGCTCGAAATTGACAACTACAACATCGAACAGGCACCAACTCTCCCCCTGACGCTTCAGTGGGAGTGGCTGCCCAGCGTAGACGAACGTGAAACAGGCAGCGAAGTCTCGGTTGCGTGTCTGAAGGTTCAGGGAGTCGATTTGCATCGTGGAAAAATCGATTGCTTGTTACAAGCACAATATACGGTCGCTCCTCAAGCGTCTGACCAAATCACGCTGATTTCTCAATCGCGTAACGACAATCAGAAAAATTTGTCGTTCGAATTCGATTCCCAGGACTACAATCTAACGCTGAACATCCGCCGTGAACAAAGCGTTGCGATCGTACGTCCAACTTATCATGTAAAGGTTGATACCAATAAACTCACTCTGACAGGTTGGCTTGAATGCTCGTTCGACGCAAAACAACCCAACCGATCGATTGGGATCGAAATCCCTAATTGGATTCTGCAAGAGAATAACGTACGCGCCCTTTCGCGTGATGCGTCTCCTGGCGACAGCGGCGAAGTCATCCAGGTACGCGCATCAGAAAACAGCGTTGGAAGTTACACGCTGACCCGTTTGGAAAATGCGTCCCCCACCTTTGGTGATGTTTCACGTGTCGAAGAAACTTGGAAGTTTGTAGCGCAACGTGAGATCGACACCGGTGACGGTTTAGAAATCCAAGTCCCTGAGATCGTACGTGTTCATTCTGATGGGACCCAAACGCGTGAGACAGGGTCCGGTATTCTGCTGCTGACCTCTGCGGAGAACTTGTTGTTACGCACGGATTCAGGCCTTGCTCTGCTAGAAGACAGCTACTCAGAAGAGTATCAAGAATTCGGCCTGTCGGGTGACGGAAGAACTCCCAAGGTATTTCGATTTCAGTCTGCGGAAAACATACCATTCTGGGCAGGAACAGCTCAGCGGCTCCCACAACAAATTGTTGCTTCTGATCACACCGTAGTACAAGTACTTTCTGATGTACTTGAGATTCAGCGAGCTTACGACCTACAAATCGAAAATACCGCTCTTCCAGAATTGAGATTCAGTGTCCCACCTGGAGCCGCGCAGCCACCGATCGTATACATCAACGACTCACTGGCGACCATTGAGAGCATCGACTCCACCGCCGAATCTACGCGCGAAGGTAATGATAGAGTTGGTGAGCAAGTTCGCCAGAACTACCGAGTCCGCGCACCGGGCAACCTTATCGGCTCACACCGAGTGCGCATACGGATCGAAAGCCCTTGGAGCCTTGCAGCTCCTGACGAAGAAAGTGCAACACAAGAACCAACCCAGCCTTCGTCTTCAGAGGGCAACAAGCAGGGGAGTATCGCGGTCAAGTTGCCAGAAATTTTGCTGCCAGAGTCGGCCGCAATCACGACCAGTACCTGGCAACTACGAAGCCCCGCCAGCTTGAGCGTTAGCCCGAATGATCCGACCTTTGAAATGCTGTCGGCCCGTCCGCAAAATTTGGGGACCAGCAATGACCCTGAACTCAGTAAAACACCT
>DNPC01000507.1 GCA_003501565.1 Planctomycetaceae bacterium
GGACGCGGTGGCCGAGGAGGTCGCGGTGGTGATGGCGGAGGTCGCCCCAGCCGCGGTGATAGCGACGCCTAGGTGTTTCCGGTTGGCAGTTGCGACCGCTCAGCCTGGGTAGACCGATTCGGTGTGTCGCAATTTTCGTTCTTTTCAAAGCCGTTGCGTGACCGCAACGGCTTTTTGGCGAGGTAGAAGGCTCGTTGACTGGCGTATCACTAGCCAAAATGCCTGCAAATACCGATAAACTACTTCGTACGTAAGACAAGATCCTAATCTTAATGCAGGCGCCGCCTGCAGCTAATTCAATCGCTACGAAAAACTTCAGCGATGTAAACGCTTGTCCTACGACGGAGAAAACTTCAGGCGGAGGTGACCATGGGTGAGCAAACTACGATTCGACCAATGCTTCTAACGATTGCGTTAGCTGTATTTGGCAACCTCGGAGTTTCCACACACCGCCCGTGCATGGGCGCGGCCTTCGATGGGCAACAACAGCAAAGCGACCAAGACAAACACGACCGAGGCTCTGCCGAACCTGGCAGGGAAGGCTCAGACGGCAAGACTGGCGAAAACAAGAACCGCCGTGGAGAGCCAGGCGGCAAAGAACGCGGTGGCAAAGGCGGTCGCAACGCTGGGTTTGGCGACCATCGCCGATCCGGACGAAATGGCGATCCCTTCTTCGAGGCGGTGAGCGAGACTTTCCTGGCCGACGCCGACTTACAGATGTACCGTTTTGCTCTCGACAGAAAAGTTGCCGACCACCTGCAGCTCGGCGAAGAAACGAAGACCTACCTGAAGCAGCAACTCACCGGCTACTTCAGCAAGATTTCTGATTGGAAAAAAGAGTATCGCGAGAATGCCGATACCATCACGCAGCTACGTGATACGATGCGGAAAGAAGCCGAGCAAGCTCGCTCGAACATCCAGGAGCACTTGAACAGCCAAGGCAAATTGGAAGGCTTGTTCTCCGTGTACATTCAGGCGCGCGGCGCGATTGCCGCTGCTGTTACCCCGATCGCAAATGAGATTGGACTCAAGCAAGAAGAGCTTAAGCAGTTCCGCCAAGCGAAAGAGGACGCGTGGCACCGTATGATGGACAAGCTAAGGGATGAGATGCGACATATTTTGCGGCAGCGTATCGAAGACCGCCGCAACTACGTCGCCAAGCTTCATAAGCGAGCAGCCCAGCAGTTAGAGCTAACGCTTAGCAGGGAGCTGGGAGTTGAAATGCGGCTTGCGCTCGAAAAACTAGCCGGCGAAAAGATCCCCAACATCGACGAATTCCAACGGCTTCGCCGTATGCCTTTCATGGGGTCCGGTCGCGGCCCCGGAGGTCCCCCGAACCACAACGGGGGAGGGCGAAAACCTGGCGAAGGAAATCCCCCAGTGCGTGATCGTTAGCGAAGAGCGCTCGCTAAATCGTAATCCGAAGGGTATCGCTTGGGGGCTCCTGTAATGGGGGTCTTTCCGGGGTTTTGTGACTTCTGAGCTGGGTTTGCCGTGCTCGAAATTGTGTCCTCTGCGATAGTGCTCCGGTCGACATGACAGCTGCGAATTCGCACTCTGCTGAGGAGCAGTCCGTTCGCTCCCTCTTCTACCCGCCCCCTCCAATACCCTTGTACCTCACGTCCGGTCTGTAGATTGGACTGTGTCGGCGAATAGCTCCGATCCCTCGCGAAGTCAGCGGAAAACCACCGGGTCCACGGAGCAATACGGCATTCCAGCGCTCTCAACAGTCAAAATTCCGTTGCCCGGCGTTTGGCTACTTGCCATTTCAGGCGTGTTTCGTACGCTCGTGCGCCAATGAACGGCAATTTGCCTGCGGGCAGATTCCCCAAAAACGTTACCCGGTCAACACTCGACGCCAGCCCATTCTGCTTATTGCTCGTACGCGTCCGTTGCTGGCAATCTGGTGAAGACATATGCGTTGTTGGATGGTATCACGGATAGGTGATCCCACCAGCTGGCTTCCCCGCGATTGATAAGAATTAACCTCAACCATCCAGCCTCACCAGAGACTCATTGGCATGTCTGGCGAAAAAAACTACTCACCTCACCAACAGAAGATCATCAAACGTTACTACGAAAATCGTGACGCTATCGGTTTGCAGCGTGCCCAAGAACTAGTGACGGAGCTGTATTTGGCCGAAGGTAAGAAACGCGAAAAGGTCTGGGATTCGCTTTGCAATCACTTGACCAAGGCAGGCGTGCCGAAGAGTCAGATTGATCACCTAAGGGAGCAGGATGATGCTTCGCTCGTCGCCAAAATGCTAACTGATCGCGTATAGCAGCTACGCAGAGATCATGGGCGACAGAAACCAAGGAAAGTTAACGACGCAGGTTCTCAGTGATCATATCGCTGCAGCTAAGATTATCCAGCGCGGCGGCGTGGTAGCTTTTCCAACCGAAACCGTGTTCGGCTTAGGCGCCGACGCAACCAACCCGACCGCTGTTGCGCGGATCTTTTCGGCGAAAGGACGGCCGGGTGACAACCCACTGATTGTCCACATTGCAGATGCCGGGCAATTGCCGTCCGTTGCGATGGACATTACAGATTCCGCCCTGGCGCTTCTGGACGCTTTCTCGCCAGGCCCTCTAACGGTCGTTCTGCCGAAACACGCCAACATTTGCGCTGAGGCAACCGGGGGATTAGAGTCCGTCGGCGTGAGAATACCGAAGCATCCATTGGCCGCAGCGTTTTTGCAAGCCACTGAATTACCAATCGCTGCCCCTAGTGCAAATCTGAGCGGTAGACCCAGTCCCACAACGTGGCAGGCAGTAGTTGAGGACTTGGAAGGAAGGATCGACGCGGTCCTGCGAGGCGAGCCCACGCAGATCGGACTGGAATCCACAGTGGTTGATTGCACTACAGATTCGCCGACGTTGCTACGCACCGGCGCAATCAGCCTCTCACAGTTGCAGCAGGTTGTGCCTTCGACACGCGCCTCAGTTGACAACGGTAGCCGATCTGGAACCGAACATTTGCGCCGCAGTCCGGGAACACGGCACCCGCACTATCAACCGACCGCCGAGGTTGATTTGGTCGATCGTGTCTCTACCGTTCCAAGCGCCGCCCCCGATGCAGCCTACATTGGGTTTGCTCCGCTGCCCGACGGAAACTGGATGTGGCATGAAGTGTTTGATTCACTGGAGGATTTTGCGCGAGGCTATTACGAAGCTCTGCGTGAGGCTGATCGTCGTCACGCGCGCAGAATCGTCGTTGAGCTTGCGCGTGGCGATAGCCCCATCGTCGATGCCCTTCGCGACCGCCAACGCCGCAGCGCCGGCCACCAACCCTAGCCGAAACACGCATATCCGCAAACACTTATCGCCACGCATATCCGCCAACACGTAGCCACGTCTGTCCCCAGACGTGCATACCCCACAGCTTCTCACGTAGACGCGTCTGTCCCTAGACGCTCATACCCCAAAGATTCTCAAGTAGCCGCCAACACGTAGACGCGTCTGTCCCCAGACGCGAACCACTCCAGATCTCCGCAATGCCAGCCTCAGAGAGACTCCCTGACAAGGCACAAGAATTCGTGGGAACGCGCACGTCGTGCCCAGCGTCTGTACCTTAAAATGCTGAGCGATATCGCTAAACGCAACCCTTCGAATGCGATCATTCGAATGCAGCCCAACGAACACTAGGAAGCGTCATGGAACTTGCTATGCGACCTACACCGCTACTTTCGAAGATCTCACGCCAGGCTCTCTTTGGCGTGCTCGGTTTCAGTCTGCTTGCCGGAATTGTCGCAGCTGCTTGGCCACAGGCCATTACGCCACAGCCCAGTACGGCACAGCTGATTCGTAATGCAAACATGCAAATGCAACGTCGCAATTTCAAAGACGCAGCGCAGTTATTCACCGAAGCGCTTGGTCGGGAAGACATCGAGCCACGGACGATTGCAGATTCGCTCGAAAAACTTGGACAATGCTCCCAGCGAATGCGGCTGGAAGACGACTTCGAAGAAACTCTGCTGGAGGTTGTCGACAACCATGGGAAATCACTGGAAGTCACTTTGGCTGCGGTATCCAGTTCCCAGCGGTATTTGCGTTCGTGGGGGATCGTGATTGACGGTGAGTTCTACCGAAATCCAAACACGCGGGCGGGCAGAGGTGTCGATGTTTCTGAACTGGATCGCATCCGCTCGTTGCGTTGGCTCACCGATGCCTTGAAGGATCAGAACACTCAGTCGAACGAGACACAAGCAGCTCGCATCTATCTAAGTATGTCAGAACAGATTTTGCGGGGTCGCAGCGCTG
>DNPC01000151.1 GCA_003501565.1 Planctomycetaceae bacterium
TGGCTGGTGGAACAATTTGCTGGCTGAACGCGGATTGCCGGACATCGGTCAACTCGGAACGCCATGCACCAAAAGCAGCTAACGCGCCGCGTGTCTGGGAGAGTTTCGCTTCCGCGGCAGTCACCGCCGCCTTTAGCGTAGACAGTTTCTCGCTTTGTGAGTTCTCGGGCAGTCGCAGAGTCGGCGTTGGCACCGCGTCGGTAAAGTGCGAGTAAAGCCCAGATTCATCAATCGAGTTAAAAAACGCGCTCAGGGAATAATAGTCCCGCTGCGAGATTGGATCGTATTTGTGATCGTGGCATCGAGCGCATTCAAGTGTTAGGCCTAAGAAAGCGGCACCGAAGGTATTCACCCGGTCGGCCACGTACTCCGCGCGAAATTCTTCTTCGACACTTCCCCCTTCGTTGGTTTGCCGGTGATTCCGATTGAAAGCCGTGGCCAAGATCGTCTGGGGCGAAGCATTGGGGAGCAAATCACCAGCAACTTGTTGCACAATAAATTCATCGTATGGCAAGTTGCCATTGAAGCTATCGACCACCCAATCACGCCACGGCCACATCGCGCGGTACTTGTCATTCTGGTAGCCGTAGGTGTCGGCATAGCGAGCGACGTCCAACCAATCACTCGCCCAGCGTTCGCCGTAGGCAGTTCGGCTGAGCAGTTCGTCCACCAAGTTCTCGTATGCTCGAGGAGACGGGTCCGCAACAAATCGCTCGACTTCCTCCGGCGTTGGTGGCAGTCCCGTCAGATCAAAAGTCAACCGACGAATGAGCGCTCGACGATCCGCTTCCGGTGAAGGCGCGAGTCCCTCTTGCGTCATGCGTGCTAGGACGAAAGCATCAATAAAGTTCTTTTGCCATCGGGGATCCTCCGCTGGCGGCGCAGCGTGGCGTTCAGGAGGCAGCCAAGCCCAGTGCTGTTGATACTCAGCGCCCTGACTGATCCAATCCGACAACAGCCGCTTCTCGGCGTCGTTGAGAGTGAGATTCGAATCGGGAGGAGGCATTTGGTAGTCAGGATCATCGCTCAAAATCCGATCGATGACTTCACTCGAATCCGGGTCCCCAGGTTCAATAAAATCGAGGGCGGAATCCGCATCGTCCAGCCTCAGGTCAGTGGCGCGCGTTGATTGATCGGGCCCGTGGCAAAGGAAGCAGCGATCGCTGAGCAAAGGCCGCACATCAGTGGCGAAACGCAGGGCGCCGCTTGCTGGTTCTGCACACTCGGCGATACCCTGGCAGATCAGCCACGCCAGCACTACGAATAAATTCCGTTCCATAACCTTCAGCTTACGCAAGTTCGGGTCGGCAGGGTTTGAAAGCTTTTGGCGCGACCGCCAAGAGTTGGGGTTCTCCCGCAACAACTTTAGTCGCAGCCTAACCCTCATTTTACTCCACTTATCGCTGGCTTACAGCCCAACAATCTTGCTGAGAGCCCGTTTGCAGGCATTCGGTGACGGGCATTCAATGCGATTCCGCGCGCCTTTGCCCCGTGACACAAGAACGTAAAATAGCTGCGGCGGGCATGATGCCGACAGTGGCGGGATTGAGGATTAGCACCCCTTCGTTCGCGCCAAGCCCGAACGAAGGCCACGTGAATACAAATGGAATGGGGAACGAGGGATGGTCCACTGCAATGACTCGGCAACCTTGATGCTTTCTAGGTTTCTGGCCTCGAAGGCGTCTATCGCGTTGGACTGGCGAGCCATCTTGGCCCAGTTACTGGTTGCTGCGATCGGAGTGTCTGGAGTCTCAGCCCAAGACACCTCACGACAATACACAACATCGCGGGTTTCAGTCGGTGTTGGCGTTTCCAGTGAAGCTACGCTCGCTGGTGTTGGTAGCAACCTCCCGAAATTACCAGCGGGTACCCAGGTTGAACCTCAAGAGGACAGCGACCAAGAATTCAACAAGGTGATTCTGCTCGCTCGGCCCAAGATTGAGAGCGGCAATGTCGACGCGTTGCCAGATGCCATCCGGAATGCCGTGTCGTCTATGGTGCTGAGCATTCTAGCGCACGTTGAGCGCGACTCGTCTGGGAAATTCCGCTTGGTATCAGTGGGTGCTGGCTTCGCTACCCCCGTTGAAGGTGAGTTGACCGTCGTTACACCGGACACTGCAGGGGACTTGGGCGCCAAACTAGGTTTTGTCCAGCGACAGTTGTTAGGGCAGAACTCTAAACAACTCGACACGTTGCCAATTGTCGCGCGAAGCAAGCAAGTGTTAGTCTTTGATGCACCTTCCATCATGCTGACCGACGGTAAGCACGAAAAATTCCGGATGCGACATTTCATTTGGGCAGATTCGTCCACTGGCAGGACCGCGACTTTCGTTTGGCTTTTGCCGGAGCGAAGTGATGCAGCTGGCCAGCAGGCCGGGAAGCTCCGCTGGCTGCCACCTGGGCTCAAGGAACGACGGGAAATCCATGTGGATGGCCGCGAATTCTCGATCCTTGGCATTCCAACGGACCGCGCTTTCGCGCTCGAAGATCTTCCGCCAGGGCGCGACCTTGACTGGACTGACGAGGGGCGACGCTTGGCCACCAAATCTAGTTATGGTGCAAACGACTTAAAGGCTTTAGTCGCAGCAATCAATGCTAGCCTGGCAAAAACCAAACAAGACCGCTAGCAAACATGCCGACTTACGTTGCGGTCGCACAAGCTGCGTTTATCTTCAACGTGAATTTCTGGGCTGGAGGAGTACGACTTTTTAGTTGCCTCCAGCTGGCGACGCATCCTCAGGTGAATATTCGTGCAAATTAATGTTGGTACCGAGCAGTCCCCACTGATGGTCAGCCGAATAGGTTTCGGTTGTTGGCCAATTGCGGGAGTTACCACTCTGGGAACAACATGGAAGGATAGCTGCGATACACTTCAGCGAGCCCACGACCTGGGCATTAATTTCTTCGATACGGCTTATTGTTACGGATTTGCGGGGGAAGCCGATCGTCTGCTGCGCGAATCACTCGGTGGAAGCGCCGCATACGAAGAAATTGTGATTGCTACGAAGGTCGGCATGCACTACACGTCGGATCAACAACGGATCATCGACGGCCGGCCCGAGACGTTAAGGCGAGAAATTGATCATGCGCTTGAGCGGTTGGGACGACAACAGGTTGACGTACTGTACCTGCATTTGCCCGATCCCAAAGTACCAATTGAGCAATCTGCAGAAGTGATTGCCGAAGCAGTGAAAACCGGTAAGGCTCGCTTTGCCGGCGTTTCCAATGTAGATGCTCAGCAGCTACAGCAGTTTCGCTCTGTTTGCGAGCCCACTGTGTTGCAGCTTCCGCACAATATGCTGCAAACCGACAACACGCAGCTGCTCTCGAGTGCTCGTAGTGGCGGGATCGCAACGGCAGTCTACTGGGTCCTAATGAAAGGACTGTTGGCAGGCAAAATGCCCCGCGATCATCAACTGGCTGAGGGAGATCGTCGCCGGGAATACGATATTTACAATGGCGATGCATGGCACCAAGCGCAAGATCTGCTGGATCTTTTGCGAACGCTCGCCGCTGATTTAAGCGTAACAGTAGCGCAACTGGTGGTGGCTTGGACGCTGGCTCGCAATGAGGTATCCGTGTGCCTTTGCGGCGCAAAACGTCCGGAACAAATCGAAGAAACCAGCGCTGCACTCGAGCTTGTGCTCACGCCTGAGGTGATCAGCGCTATTGATGGCAAGCTTGTCGAACTCGGCCAACCGCTGTCGTGAGCAGGCTTTCCCCAAAGATCGCGCTGCGGGGAAAACACGATTGCTTGGAGCATTCGCGTGGAAGTTATGCGGTCTACAGTGCTAAACCGGGAAAGATCAGCTGAGCGGGTGCTCGCAAGACATCATCGAGATTGACCCGTCCACTGGGTAGGACTCGACTACCGACCGGGACAGTTCCTGATCCCGTACCACCGCCGACGGGACAAGTTCCGAATGCGGTTTGGCAGATCGAGGTGGTCATTTGTATGCTCGCCAGGTGTGTGGCCATGTAATGCGAACGCCCAACTTCTTCGGTCAAACGGTTCTGCGTTACTTTGTGAGCATGCTCGCCCAGTCTCTCGATACACAGCCCTGTGAATCCAAGGGCTTGTTGATTTCTTACCGAGTGGGTTGGCCACCGCCGGAGCGTCGCATCTTTTGCGCTGTAGGTTGTATGCAACTGCTCGAGAGCCACAATCGCCTGGCTGTATCGATGTCCAGCATACAAATGGTCGTTGTCTAAGGCTGGTGATATGAGTGATGCACGCAGTCCCGGCCGCGGGGCAGCTACTCCGCCCTCCAAGCACAAGCCATTCAACTGGCCACCGCCGAGATAATGTGCGGCTACCAAGCAGCAGGCCGCACCGAAACTGTGTCCGCCTAGCGTTACTGGCTGCTCTACGCTCATCTGCGACACAAGCTTGGCCAAGTAGTATCCCTGGTGTTCAGCGTACACATACTTGGCCTTGATGTTCTTCCGCGCCAGAGCCAATGGACGGATTAGGGGGCGTTTATAGAGCACCTGCGCAGGCCAGGACCAAAGGACAAGCATTTTCGGCCCTGGACAGACCTTCATGCGGTGGTACATTTGCCACGCATTTTCCATAGCACCTTCGTGTTCCAGGGAGTTTCCGTGGACGAAGAAGAGTGTTGGCAGTTGAGATTGTTCTGCCAAGAAATTGTCACGGGTGTCTGTCACGAACCGGCGTGTTTCACAGCAATACCGCTCGTACTTCAGTGTCTCAAATCCCGCGTCCAGCCCTCTGCAACGCGGCGAGCAACGCGTATTGATGACCCAAAAGCTGGGTGACGAAAACTCCTCGAGCGGACAGTTGCTAGCTGGTTCTGTTGCCAGCGAATGATCGCATCCAAACAGAGCGATTGCCGCAACCAATGAAAATGTGCCGACGCAGAGTATCCGCGGGCGAATTGCGAGTTTGCGAGAGCGCATGGGGGCCGACCGAAACTAGACGCTATGCGATGAAACTTCGGCAGGGATGCGAGTACCTGCCGCAGAACACTACACGACAATTCGTGTCGAATCTTACGGACCCTATTTTCGGCCATCAAAATCTTAGGAATCTGAGTCGCATTCATCCTGCTTTCAGAGAATGCGGCCTACATTACCGACTTTGCAGAGATTCGGCATTCCTCGCCCTTATACTGACCGGCAGGGTTGTACGTAGTCCTTATCTCTTCCCTAACGAAACTGTTCTGCAGACCAAGCGTCGTTCCAGGTGTAGTAAGTTCATTGGTGTCACGAGGTAAGGTTTTTATGCACTAGTTGTGTCGCCGCGCTGGGAAAGAACCTGTTGTGTCTTGCGGCCCAAGTGTTCAAAGGTAGCCATCGCATCGCCAAAGTTTGTATCCAACGGTGTCACCTTGTCGATGGAAGCAACGATTACAGAGCCGCTCCATGGATCGGGCGAACCGGGAACGAACAGCGTAACGTTTTCGCCGTCGCGTTCGATTTCCATCGCGATGCGGCTGTGGTCGATGCACTCAAGACGCACGGGGTGCATGGCATTGTGAAATTCATTTCCGCCGATGTTACCACTGAGCTGTTCCTTAAAGATTGCGTAACGCGGGAACAGCATGAGCAGGTATTTTTCGGTCGTCGCCGTGAACTTTCGCCCCAGCGCCCGCCGAGCAATCAGACCTGCCACGAAACAGACAAGGACAACAATGGCCAATCCGCTCATAAAGAGCATCGCATATCCCAGCGGCGACTCCTCTGGTAAATACCCGCTGACTGCGCCGGACGCCGTCCAGACAACACTAATGACTTGTCCGAGCAGCATGCCAACTACGGTAAGCGGTAGGAGGAAGAAAATCCCACCAATTGCCGTCGTTCGTAGAAATTTGAGGATTCGCGATGCGTGTTTGCCAATTGCCATTTCAGTCGCTTTCGGTGGTAGTTAGCTGATTCGGCGAGTGTGCAAGCTGCAAAACGGGCCGGTACCCCAAGCCCGTGCCAGCACGACAAGGCCGAACGGTTTTGGGCCCACAGCAGCTAAGGCAGCTGGGCAGACTTTCCCCTCTATACTTTCCGCCGCAGAATTGACTGAGTCTACCGAATTGCGATCGCGAAATGGCGTTGCAGCTTGGAACGGTGTGCGCCAGTCCGCTTAACGCTAAAGGCCGCCTTAATCGCTAGAGTTCCGACTGTTCGCGAGGGCCGCAGGCATGTTGCCGCACCTTTTGCCGCAGAGAACAGACTGATAAGGTAAACGTAGTGGCGGATCTTCAAACGCGGCACAATGGCTGCTCTCGCTGGAGCACCGCCTGGTCGCTTCGAGCCTGCCAAGTGTGGAAGACGATCCCTCGTAAACGGTTTTACACATGGAGCCATCGAGCAGAATGACCTTTCATGCGACAACGATTCTAAGCGTTCGACATCGCGATCAAGTGGCCATCGGCGGTGACGGCCAAGTCACGCTAGATAAGACGATTATCAAAAGTGATGCTTGCAAGATCCGAACGCTTTCGGGGGGCAATGTGATTGCCGGTTTCGCGGGCGGGGCGGCCGATGCATTTGCTTTGATGGAACGCTTTGAGGCCAAGCTGAAGGACTATCCAGGAAACCTACCGCGGGCAGCAACCGAACTGGCCAAAGATTGGAGAAGCGATCGGGCGCTTCGTCGATTGGAAGCGTTGTTGATCGCCGTTGATACTGCTCATAGCCTCCTAGTAAGTGGCACCGGAGACGTTATCCAGGCCGCTGATGGTGTTTTGGGCATCGGCTCTGGCGGCAACTACGCGATCGCAGCCGCCCGGGCTCTGCAGCGCAGCAGTGATTTGCCCGCCGTCGACATCGTCCGCTCGAGCCTGGAGATTGCCGGCGAGCTGGATATCTACTCGGGTGGCAACGTCGTCGTCGAACAACTCCCCAATCGAGCCAAATAGCAAGACAGCCCGTTTGAAGACACTGCGATGAATGAAAACCAACCAGCACCAAAGCGAACTGCATGGACGCCTCGCGAAACGGTCGCAGAGCTCGACCGCTACATTGTCGGACAGGATCAAGCCAAACGCGCGATCGCGATTACCGTGCGGAATCGCTGGAGACGAAGCCAGCTGCCCGAGGCGATGCAGGCCGATATTGCACCCAAGAACATACTGATGGCCGGCCCAACAGGCGTTGGTAAAACCGAGCTGGCCCGGAGGCTGGCAAAGCTGACCGATGCTCCGTTCGTCAAAGTCGAAGCAACGAAATACACCGAAGTCGGCTACTACGGTCGCGACGTGGAGAGTATGGTTCGGGACCTAGTCGAAAATGCTATCAGCCTAGTCCGGGCACAGGCTGAGGAACATGTTGCTGACAAAGCGGATCGTCAAACCGAAGAACGTTTGCTGGATCTCCTGATCCCGCGCTCAAGCGTCTCAAGTTCTCTATCTTCCGACTTGGGTGGCGGAAGTGAACAATCCGAAGATGACGCTCGCTACGAACGCAGCCGAGAAAAGTTTCGTGTCATGCTTCGCGAAGGACTGATGGAAGAAAAGACGGTCGAGATGAACGTCACGGCCCGAAGTGCGCCGATGATGATTGGTGGCGTCGGAATGGAAAATCTTGACGTCGATATGCAGGGCATGTTTGAAAAATTCATGCCCAAGAACACCAAACGCCGGGCCGTCACAGTAGCTGAGGCACGCAAAATTATTGTCATGGAAGAGACTGATAAGTTACTTGACGACGATAAAATTGCCGCTGATGCCATCGAGGCATGCCAGACCAATGGCATCATTTTCATTGACGAGATCGACAAAGTCATCGCTTCGGAAGGCAAAAACGCAGACGTCTCGCGGCAGGGCGTGCAGCGGGACCTATTGCCTATCGTCGAAGGCACCAGTGTTCAGACGAAGCACGGGCATGTAAAGACTGATCACATCTTGTTCATTGCAGCTGGCGCTTTCCATCACGGTCGCCCCGCCGAGCTGATGCCGGAGCTTCAGGGGCGATTTCCAATCCGGGTCGAGCTCGATGAACTCACCAAGGAGGACTTCGAGCGGATCCTGACCGAGCCCAAGAACTCGTTGATCAGCCAATACCAAGCATTGATCGGTACGGAAGGCGTACAAGTGACGTTCACTAGCGACGCGATAGAACGACTAGCAGAGTACGGATACCAAACCAACCAAATGACGCAAAACATCGGGGCTCGGCGTTTGTACACGATCCTGGAGCAGTTACTGGATGAATTGAATTTCGAAGCCTCGGAAATGGCTGGCGCACCGGTCGAGATTAACGCTGCGTATGTCAAAGATCGTTTGGCTGACATCTGCGAAGATGAAGATCTCAGTCGGTTTATTCTATGACCATCCTGTTCGGATGATCTAGGATCGGCCAAAGAACAGAGAAATGAACGGAAGAGCTATCAGTGCTACGACCGCCAGCCCCCAGATCCAGTGGTAGCCAGCAAACCATAGCCATACGAATGCACACAGAAGCGCCGGGTAGTAAAGAAAAGATACCAGAATACTTAGAATCGCAAACAGTGCCTTCATATCGCACACTCTAACTGCTTCGTTCGCCCACGGTGTAACACATCGCAAGAACTGAATTTTTGGCGTTGGTCATCAAGCGGTCTGGCGGCGGGTCCAATATGTTGACCCTATGCCACAACTCGACACAAACGCGTTAGCTTACGGTATAGAATGCAGGCGTCTAATTTTCCAGGTTGTTGGCGGAGAAACATGATGCAACGCACTCTTAGTCTTTTTGCAGTTTCGCTGACGCTTTTCGGTACTATTCTCCCTTCCACAGCATGGTCCGCCGAACTTCCGGACATCGTCGTCTACTTAGCAGATGATTTGTCCGCAAATGATCTTTCGACCTACGGTGGCCGCGGAATTGAGACGCCTAGCGCAGAAAAACTGGCGCGTGCGGGAATGACATTTGACCGGGCATTCGTCGCTAGCCCGTCCTGCGCACCCAGCCGTGCGGCATTATTGACAGGGCTAATGCCAGCACGCAACGGTGCAGAGGAAAACCATACATACCCACACAAAGAGCTCCTGAAACTGCCGCGTCTGTTGAACCGAATGGGCTATCAGACCGCAGCGTTCGGCAAAGTTGCGCACAACAAAAGCGCGAAGGACTACGGTTTTGAGGTCATCAATTTACAAAAGGACTTTCCAGACCTGCAAACCAATGTCGCTGACTTCTTAACGACTCGGAAGGACTCGCGGCCGTTGGCATTGTTTGTCGGAACCTCCAATCCACATGTACCATGGCCTGCTGACGGAACGATCCCACCAAACGAAATCGACCTGCCTTCGAAACTACTCGATACACCGCAGACCCGTGTCCAGCGTTCGCGTTACATGCACGAGGTTCGTGAGTTGGACCTTTACTTGGGCAAACTCCGTGATCTGGCATCAAAGACGCTGGGAAGCGAACATGTCTTCATATTCTCTAGTGATCACGGTGCGCAGTTTCCATTCGGGAAGTGGACGCTGTACGACGAAGGCATCCGTGTACCGCTCATCATCGACTGGCCCGGGCGCACTTCGCCTGGCACCCACACCGATGCAATGGTCAGTTGGATCGACTTGTTGCCGACCATAATTGATGCGGCGGGCGGCGCGTTGCCCGAGGGAATTGACGGTCGGTCATTCGCGGCGGTACTGGATAATTCAGCCGAGAGCCACCGAAAAGCGATCTTTACGACCCACAGTGGCGACCGCAAAATGAACGTTTACCCCTCTCGCAGTGTTCGCACACGACGCTACAAGTTTATCCATAACTTGCATCCCGAGTTTGCTTTCACGACCCACATCGACCTGCTCGTGCGAACGACCTCTGGTGACTATTTTCTCGAGTGGCAGGAGTTGGCAAAAACGGATGCTGTTGCCGCTCGAACGTTGGCAGCCTACCACGGGCGGCCCGAATTCGAATTGTACGATCTAGCCACCGATCGAGAAGAACGAACAAATCTAGCCAACTCCCCGGAGCACGCAGGTGCCATGGAAGCATTGAAAGAGAAGCTCCATGATTGGATGAAGCAACAAGGTGACGCTGGTACGGTGTTCCACCCACCTTTGCTGCTTGACGCACCCGAAACATGGCGTGCCCGAAAGTGAGGAACGCCCCTTCGAGGCGGATCCTTACCCTCCCTCCATGCCCAGGGTGAGAGTGAGGCTGTCGTTACCCGCCCTATGGGTAAGGGTGAAGCTGTCATTACCCTCCCTCCGGGAGGGTCGAAAGTGAGGAACGAACTTTCGGGGAGGGGATGGACCCGCC
>DNPC01000276.1 GCA_003501565.1 Planctomycetaceae bacterium
GTCGGAACCAGCACCTGCGGGCTCGCTCGGGCTCACTCCCAGCCACCTAAGGCATCGGTCGACACTACCCGCGCTAATCCACTGAAACCGGCGACGGACAGGCAGCACTCCAGCCGATAACAAAACAAAACACATGACTCCAGGAATTGCTAGCATCGCCTCTCTAGCAATACCCAACCTGACGACTTTCGGAGCTTAGCTAATGGGACGTATTCAATCGAGCGTAGGTCTGGTGACCGGTGTCGCGATCGAGGATACCGTCAACCAATTGATGCAGCTCAACGCGATTCCGCGTGACCGCCTGGAGAGTCGCAATCAAATCCTACAGCGTGAGCAAGTCGCTGTAACTGAATTAATGACGCTGGTTGTTGGCGTAGAGTTGACCGCGGAGCGTCTCGGCCAAGACTCACTTTATCGTGCCGCAACGGCCAAGAGCAGCAATAGTGATGCGCTCTCAGTCCGAAACACAGGCAGCCCGAAAGTCGGTTCGTATTCTTTCCAGCCGATTCGAACTGCTCAGAGTCAGCAACTGACCAGCTCAATGTTCGCCTCCAAAGATCAGAAAGTTGGGGCTGGCGAAGTAGTTATCCGTACTGGCGGTTTCCTGGACAGCTCGGTCAGCCTGGACGGTCTCAACGGCGGCTCAGGCGTAGCGCGCGGCAAAATCAACATTACCGACCGCAGCGGCAATAGTGCAGAAATCGACTTGCGATTCGCCCAATCGGCAAGCGATGTGGTTGATGCGATCAACGCCAATGCATCGCTGGGAGTCGTCGCAGCAGTCGATGGGGATACCTTCCGTCTAACCGATGTTACAGGGCAAACGACCGCGAACCTACAAGTCTCCGAAGTGGCAGGCGGCACAACTGCGGCTGACTTGGGGCTGGCAAGCATCAACGTGGCGGCGAACAACGCCAACGGTAGCAGCGTTCAATCAATTAGCAGTTCCACCAGCCTACGCTCACTCCTGGATGGCCGCGGATTGGATCTGCCCGCCACCGGGGATGCACTTGAGTTGACTCTGTCCGATGGTTCAGCCGTCAGCATTAACCTCGAACTGGATAACAACTCAGCCAGCCTGGGTGAGTTGGTCGACGCGATCAATACCGCAGGCGGTGGAGACGTGGGAGCTCGGATATCCGCTAATGGCAAATCACTCGAGATCGAAGATCTTTCTGGCGGCGCGGGCACGTTTTCCATTTCCAGCCCAAGTGGTTCCCTGGCTGAACAGCTGGGTTTGGATAATGCGGCTGTCGGCGGCACGATCACTGGGGATCGGCTGATTTCTGGCTTGAGCGATACACTGCTTAGCTCACTTGGCGGAGGTTCAGGCCTTGGCACGCTAGGCGACATCACCATCACCGATCGCAACGGCACCAGTGACACGATCAACCTGTCATCTGCCGAAACGCTGGAAGATGTTTTGGACGCAATCAACGCGTCGAGCGCAAATGTAACAGCCCAGTTAAACAGCGATAAGTCAGGTATAGAGATCGTTGACAACACAGGTTCAACGGCTAGTGATTTGATTATTGCAGACGCTGATGCTACCAACTCGGCCACTGCTCTGAAGATTGTGGGCACCGTGTCCGATTCATCACTCGGCGGCGAAAGCCTCGACAAGCAATTCGTCTCCCGCAACACGCGGTTGGAAGATTTCAACCAAGGTCGCGGTGTGAACCTAGGCAGATTCACGATTGTGGATTCCCAAGGATCGACGTCCGACGTCAATTTAGCCTCGGGCGGCATCGAGACCATTGGTGATGTGATTGATCGCATCAATGCCGCAGGCGTTAGCGTAACTGCAGCGATCAACGACACTGGTGACGGTATCGTTATCACCGATGACGCCGGAGGAACAGGAACTCTCTCGATCACCGATACCGCTGGCGGCAATACGGCTGCGGAATTGGGAATCGCGGGAACCGGTGGCTCAATCACGGCTGGCGGTAATGCCGCAATCGGTATCGACGGCTCACGCACGCTGCGTATAACCACGACCGCGGATACCACAATTGAACAATTGGCCGATGAGATCAATGGGCTTACGAGCACGCCACTGAACGCAAACATCCTTAACCTCGATTCTGCTGGCGGTGTGCGACTGATGCTCAGTGGCACATCGACAGGCTCGCAAGGCCGCGTTACCGTCAGCTCGGACTTGAACTTGGGGCTGTCACAAACCGCCGCGGCCCGCGATGCACTGCTCGCATTCGGCTCGAGCGAAGACTCAGGTGGAGTGGTCGTCGCGTCTAGTACCAACACGTTCACGGGCTTGGTCGACGATCTTGAATTTACCGTCAACGAGGCTTCCGATACGCCAATCGCGATTACCGTTGAAGAGAACCAAGGCAATATCAGCAAGCAGGTTGAGGCCTTCGTTGAACAGTACAACAAGGTGCGTGACAAACTTGACGAAGTAACGGCCTTTGATGCGGTTACGCAGAGTGTTGGCATCTTGTTCGGCAAGAGTTCTGCGCTGAGGGTCGACTTTGCCTTCGGAAGACTCGTCAGCGGCAGTGTCCGAGGTGTCGGAGACGTCAGCTCGCTCGCTCAGGTAGGCGTCGATATTGGCGAAAATGGCAAACTGAGTTTCAGCCAGTCGAAGTTCGATGCAGCCTACGATCGTGATCCATCTGCGGTGGAAGAGTTCTTCAAGGGCCGCGAGGTGTTCGACGAAGCGCGTTACAATCAAGCGTTGCTGACCAATCCAGATGCTGACAAAGCTGAATTTACCTCGACCACCAGCGGATTTTCGCAGTTGGCCAAGGACGTCACCGATTCCTTGGCTGGCGTCGAACGTGGTGCCCTGCTGACGCGCAGCGAGACACTGAACTCACAAATCGACCAGAACCGCGATCGTATTGAAGCACTCAGCACGCGACTGGACAAACAGCGAACACGTTTGCTAACGCAGTTCTACAACATGGAGCAGGTGATTTCCCGACTCCAACAGAATCTTACCGCCCTCAACGGCCTCCAAACCATCCCGGCTGGCAGCGTAAATCTTGGGCAATAGAGCTAGTTTTGCATAGTGAAAGCGTAAAGCTTCGGTACATGCTCTTTCGCGGCTCTATTCGCCGGAACGTTGCGAGATTCACCCACTGGCACGGTGTTGCCCGTGTTTCTGACTGATTTTCTTCGGGGTTGTGAGCGCCTTATCGTTCACGCCCCTGAACTGTTTCCGGTCCGGCTACTGCTTTAGAACAAGCGGTTGTATCCATTGAGCGCGGCCACGCGATAGGCTTCCGCCATGGTTGGATAGTTGAACGTGGTATTGATAAAGTACTCGAGCGTGTTGTAGGGAGCAGGTTGCTTCATGATCGCCTGCCCAATGTGAACAATCTCCGATGCATTTGTTCCGAAGCAATGGACGCCCAAGATCTCTAGCGTTTCACGATGGAACAAGAGTTTTAACATGCCGATGGGGCGACCGGTAATCTGGGCCCGAGCCAAACTCTTGAACTGAGAGTGTCCGACTTCGTAGGGGATTCTTTGCTCGGTCAACTCGCGCTCGGTCTGGCCGATACAAGAAATCTCGGGACTGGTGTAGATCCCTGACGGGATATCACTGGAGCGTACGCACTGCTCAGTCTGCCCCGTCAAATGCAACGCGGCCGACCGCCCCTGCATATACGCGGCACTCGCCAGCGAAGGAAACCCAATGATGTCGCCGACTGCATATATGTGTTCCACTTGTGTTTGAAAGTGATCGTTGACCGCCAAGTGGCCTCGCTTGGTTGGCTCGATACCAATGTTTTCTAGCCCCAGGTTCTCTGTGTTGCCGCTTCGTCCGTTGGCCCACAGTACCACGTCTGTCTTGATTTGCTTGCCACTTTGCAGATAGACCACCGCGCCGTCATCATGGCCTTCGATGCGTTCAAACTGTTCGTTATGGCGAATCAGTGTTCCTTGGTCACGCAGGTGATACGACAACGCATCGATGATCTCATCGTCCAAGAACTCGAGCAACTTGCTGCGCGTGTTCACCAAGTTGACTTTGATGCCCAAGTTGCGAAACATCGAAGCGTATTCGCAACCAATCACCCCTGCCCCATAAACGGTGATGGATTGCGGACGTTCGACCAACTCCAGAATTGAGTCGCTATCGTAGATTGCTGGATGTTCAAAATCGACGCTTTCGGGCCGGAAGGGACGCGAACCCGCAGCAATCACGAACTTGTCGGCTGTGTAACGTGTTCCGTCAGGGATTTCGATCGTATGGTGATCGACGAATCGAGCGGTTCCATGAATCACCGGCACATGATTGCGTTCGTAGAAAGTCCTGCGCATCGACTCCTGCTTGGAGATGATCGACTGAGCACTAGCACGTAGTTGGTGCAGTGAAGGCGTGGGCCGCACTCCCAACGACTTAACCACCGGGTTGTTGATAGCCTCCATGATCGAATAGATGCTGTGCCGCAGCGCCTTACTTGGGATGGTTCCCCAGTGCGTGCACCCCCCCCCGATTCGCATGTGGCTTTCAAAGATCCCTACCGACTTGCCTCCTTTGGCGGCCTGCATTGCCGCACCTTCGCCGCCGGGCCCAGTACCGATTACGATAACGTCGTAGTGTGTCGATGCCATGTTTCTAGTAGTCCAAAGCCCGTTTGGTTGGTATTGAACCGCAACGCCTCAGATGCCGGTTGAGCATTCTTGTCCGGCAAACGCCGCGGCCGTCGGTACACTTCAAGGAATGGGGACAGCTGATCGCCTTTCAGCTGAGCTTACAGCATCCGGGTAGTCGCAAAGACGGTCAACACCCACTGGTCGCGGACTGTGAATTCCAAGCGCTTAATCTCAAGTGGAAATCACCGTGCTCTCGAACTGCGGAAAGCCGCAGTCAAAATAGGCAAGTTGCGTCGTTCCGACCCGTAAGATAAGCTTCGTGCTGCCCGGCTAGCTCTCAAGCAAAGCGATTGCTCAGCGCCCCAATAAGCGACCCATATGCGATTCGTCGTCAAAGACAATATTCCCTTGCCAGCCCGATCTGCTGGGTCCATCGTCGCCGCGGTGCTTGGTATTCAGCGGAAAGCGGCGGACCGGATGGTCTACGATGGACTTGTCTGGTGCGACGGTAAACCCGTGGCGGCGCCTCATCAACGATTGTCTGTCGGAAGCACGGTCGAGATCGAGCAGCTCGCCCCACTGCCCAAGCAAAAGCACTCCCCCGTCAAAGCTCAACCACAACGTTTCGAAGTACTGCACAACGATGACGATATCGTAGTAGTCTCCAAACCCGCTGGCATGCTCACGGTGCCAACTCGCTCCGGTCAATCCAGTTTAATGCAACAGCTCGGGCGGCATCTGAGCAATCGAACGAAGAAGGGGCGAAGCGGATCAGAGTTGACTTGCGTGCAACGCATTGATCGCTGGGTTTCCGGTCCGATCGTTTTCGCCAAGCACACACAGGCTACTGAATCTCTGCGCGAGCAGTTGCGGGCGCATTCAGCCCGCCGTAGCTACGTCGCCATCGTGGCTGGTACTGTAGCGGAGGAAGCGGGCACGATCGATACACCACTGGATGTGGATGGATTGCATGTCAGGACGACAGAGCCTGGCGCAGGGCAATCGGCGGTTTCGCACTTTCGCACCGGAGAACGTCTGCTGGGGGCCAGCGTGCTAGAAGTAACCCTTGAGACCGGACGCCGCAATCAGATCCGAGCTCATTTGGCACATATCGGACATCCCGTAATTGGCGACCCTCGCTACCGGGCCGCCCAGGCACAGCATGCTGCTTGGCCTCATAAGCGTATTGCGCTGCACGGTTGCGAACTGGTTTTCCATCACCCTGCGACCCAGCATAAGCTCACTTTTGAACTGCCGTGGCCTAAGGAGTTCGGTGCCTTTGTCAAACAGCAACGCAGGAAGTAGGCACCGCAGATTCAAGTTCTTGTTGTGCCCATTCACGGTTATCCGGTACTTGGCCCGCTGATGCCGTACATGAGATTAACATCTTGCGGAACGTTCTTGCCGCGGCGCATTCGAGTCAACGATCGGTCTTTTTGAAATCCAAGAGAGTGAGCAAATTGCGTCGTCTCCATCTGGGAATCTGGAATATCCCAGAAAATGGCGCCAGGCGTTGCATCAAGTAACCGTGACACAACGTCTTTCGCGACTCCGGGGCTCTTGGCTGTTAGTGGTCCCAGGTAGTTGGCGAGGTGTCCAGCCCTCATCATCCCAAAACCGTTATCTGCAGAACAAATCAGCGAGTCCCCAGCAAGATCAGCTAGCAGTTCAGAGCGATCGGATCCAAAAGCCAGTTTGTCCAGCTCGAGATGCTTACGGTAAGATGTTTCCTCGCTCGATTTCCTGGTGTTACGTGGTTTTGGGTTAGTCCTACTAACGTCCCTGGTTTGCTCGGGCAAACGCCATCGCGATAGTACGAACTCCGGAACAAAGCCCAGTCCTTGGTAGACTTGCAGGCCAGCAGGAGTTGCATCCAACCTCACGCAGGCAATCCCCTGTTCATCCAGTCGCGACAAACAGTGGTTGAGCAGCCGCTTGGCCAACCCCTGGCGTCTGTACTCGGGGTGCACGAGCATCATGCCGATCCAGGCTTGCTGGCGAGCATATTCGGTCGAAATACAAGTCGCGATGCAATTCTGATCGTGGAACAATCCGAAGCAACTTTTCGGATTCAGACGCAGGAACCGCTGCCAGTCTTGCTTGGTCTGATTCCAACCTGCAAAGCGACAAAGCTCCAAAGCCGCTGGAATATGATCCTGGCCGAGTATCGACGGATGCAATTCAGAACCCAACGGTCTATTCATCGCCTTGTTCGCCGGTCGTTGTGGGGGAAACGACAGTTTCGTTCGGAGCAGATTGCAAATAGCGATCAAGGGCCGCTGGCAAGTCATAACAGGCGGTCTTGCCAGCCATGGCAACCAATAGGGCCAAGCCGATCAATCCACCAACTTTGACGGGCGTGCTATTTGCCAGCTCCCCCATGACGTCACGGGAACACGTCAACCAGTACAGCACCCAGGCAACCAGTGGTGACGCGACAACTGTTGCGGCCTGAGCGGCAATGATGGTGGGAGTACGATCAAAATCATACAGCAGAACAGCCAGACCAACCAACATCCCGGTCAGTAAAGCAATGGTGGTCATGATGCGAGGCCCCAGCTGGTCCGGACGACTGCCGATCCCCAATCCGTCGGCGGCCATGAACCCA
>DNPC01000613.1 GCA_003501565.1 Planctomycetaceae bacterium
CTGGCGAGGTGCAGACGATTTGTGGCGATGGTCGTCAGGCGCTCCCCGGCGAGGGAGAGGTCGCCAAAACTCAGCCCCTGGCCGGCCCACGTAGCCTGGCCGTTGACAAAGAGAATCTGTGGATCGTCCTGCGTGAAGGCAACAGCGTCTGGCGTATCGATAGGAGTACGATGCGGATTCATCGTGTGGCTGGTACCGGAAAGAAAGGGTATTCCGGCGACGGCCAGCGAGCGCTCGATGCCACCTTCCGCGGGCCCAAGGGCATTGCCGTTGATCCAGGTGTGGCCGTGTATGTTGCTGACACTGAGAACCATGCAATACGTCGAATCGATCTGAACAGTGGGATTGTTACCACGACAGTCGGAACTGGTGAGGCAGGGTTCAACGGCGATGGGGACGAATTAGCCAAACGTAAACTCAACCGTCCGCATGGCGTTTGCTTGCTCCCAACTGGCGAACTCTTGATCGGCGATTCTGAGAACCACCGCGTCCGCATGCTGGTTCAGTAGTGGTGCTAGCATGCTCGGTTTGCGGTAAGCCGCACGGCAGATCCAGCTCCAGCAGCACAAACGATCCTTCGTCTGCGTGTATGATCCACGGCATGGGGAACTCACTAATGCTCCGTTAGTGAAACTGCTCAGTAACGTGACATCTAGAGGGATCTATGGTGGCCGAGCAAACATCTTTTTGGCGGAAGCTAACGACGCAAGTCCGGTCAGTTTGGGGATCACCAGAAGCGAATCCTCAAACTGTCGAGTCACAACCATCGTGGCTCAACTTACGGCAGCAGTTCTGGGTAACCTTTGTTGCTATTCTCGTGCCTCTGATGCTGCTTGCATTCAGTGCATTCAGCCGAACAAATGAGATCGTCGGCAAAGCACATGATGTTCGAATCGACGACGTGCCAGGTTCGATTCTCTATTTGGAGATGTTGGACGAGATTGGTGACTTGCAATCCAACGTGCACGACTATCTGGCAGGAGAAGAAGATGAGATCGAAGACTATCAGGCGAACTATGAAGAGCTAACAGCCTTCTTGGACCGCGTCCGAAAACTGGAGCAACGTCCATATGAAGTCTCGCAACTAACGCAGTTCGAAGCACTTGTTCGTGAACACCAGGCTCGAGCCACTGCGGAGGTCTTCGACATCTACTCGCCCGAACGCGAACGGCAAGCCGCCCGGGAAGCGGACATCCTCGAAAACGGAATTGGCCGCGTTTTGATCGATGATCTTGAGCGACTTGGCTCAAAGAACTACCAATTGGCCATTTCCAATTCCGACTCCGACAGGAGCACGCACGCAACGTATTGGTATCTACACCTTTTGCAAACAGCTCGCGAGATGATCGGTTCGGTTGGCGAGTACGTGTACGGAGAGGTCGAAGAGTCAGAAGTCTTCTTCGAAGCAAGTGGTCGCTTCGTTAGTACTCTGGCGTCTCTCGAGTCCATTTCTGACTCGCCGCTGGAGCAGTCCGCACTTATGCGGATTCGCGATGCACATGACGAAGTGCACCGGGGTGCAGGTGACATATTTCGCAGCTACCGGCCGCTCAACAAAGTCAAAGCGCTGGAGGTCGCCGATCAGCTTGAGCACGTTACGCTAACGCAGATGGAGACGATTCTGGAAGATTCCAGTGCAGATGAGACGGAGGAGGCGCTTTCCCAGTTGACGGGTGTTGAGACCAGCTTGGTAAAGTTTCGGAATTGGACGCTGATCGTTTCGTGCGCGGTGCTGCTGATTAACGTTTGCGCATCGTATTTCTCACTGCAGGTGCTAACGCGATCCTTGTTAGCAGCCGTGAAATTTGCCGAGCAGATTTCGGCGGGAAACTTCTCCCGGCCGGAATTCCCTTCGGCCGCACCGAGTGAGGTGCAGAGCTTGTTCAAAGCGATGCAGTATATGTCTGAACGCGTAAAAGCGGAGCGATCGGCAGACCTAGCGAACGAAGCCAAGAGCCGATTCTTGCGATCTATGTCGCACGAGATACGTACGCCAATGAATTCGGTTATCGGTTTCTCCGAGATTATCGCCCGCGACAAGAATCTATCCAGTGAGAACAAAAAGAACATCGATATTGTCGTCAAAAGCGGCCGTCATTTGTTGACCTTGATCAACGATGTACTCGATTTGTCCAAGATCGAATCGGGATATCTGGAGATCGAAAGCCGAGAGTTTGACTTAGAAGGCATGCTCTCGGACATCAATTCGATCGTCGGCTTTCGCGGCAATGAACGTGGCTTGGATGTAACAATCCAATGCAACGCAGATGTGCCGAGGAGCGTATATGCAGATGAAGGAAAGCTGCGCCAGATTCTGATCAACCTACTCGGAAACTCGATCAAGTTCGTCCAGACCGGTGGGGTCAAATTGTTCGTGTCCATGGGAGGTGGGCGATCCGAAATTTGGTTTGACATCATCGATACCGGCCCAGGGATCCCACATGATGACCGAGAACGGATCTTCCGCAGCTTTGAACAGACCGGCGTGAAGAAGGAACTGGGCACTGGTCTCGGGCTGACGATCAGCCGTGAGTTTGCAGAGAAGATGGGTGGATCGCTGATATTGTTGGATACGCCAGTCGGCCAAGGGGCCCACTTCCGCTTGGCGATTCCCGTTCGTCGATCCGAGCGGATCGAGCTGGATGACGACGTCGAACTTGTCGAGTGCCGCGATATGGTGTTCGCGCTGGAGCACGGGCGGCCAGTCAGAACGGTTATCGCAGACGATGTTGTTTCCAACCGGCAATTGTTGTTGTCGATGCTAGCCGATCGAGGGCTGAATTTTGTCGAGGTGGAAGACGGACAACAAGCGCTCAATCTCTGCCGTGATGAACTCCCGGATTTGATTTTGATGGACATTCAAATGCCAAACATGGATGGGTTCACTGCCACTAGCGCCATTCGGCGACTACCCGGTGGCAGTGAAGTAAAGATCGTTGCGGTTACGGCAAATGCATTTGAAGAGGATAAAGAGCGAGCGCTTTCGGTCGGTGTAGATGGATTTGTTAGCAAGCCAGTGAACGAGACCACCTTGATGAGGACGCTTGAATCCTTCTTCCCGACAGTCCAGCGCGATACCACTGCAAATAAGACTGAGGAAGAGAATTCAGCAACTGGTGATTTCGATAGCAACGAGGCTGCTGCGTTTTATTGGAGCAAAGCGCCGCGCGAGAAGGTCGAGCGATTGCTCGATGCGCTGTTGTCTTTGTCTTCAGTCGAAATCGATGAGGCCGTTGCGGATTTGTCGGCAGAAGGGCTTGATCCCGCCGATATAAAAGCCCGCATCGCAGACTTTGAACATGAAGAGCTAATTGCGGAGATTAGCTCAGCGATGGATGGTCGGTAACGTGCCGACGATCGGTAATGTAAAAATCACTTTAATAGTTTGCCCGTAGCTGTTCGCGCAGCACTGCGAAGATGATTGCTGAGTCAATCTCACGATCATGTCGCTCGGAGACATCGAAATGCCCACTCGTCCTGTCGTATTGGCGGTCGATGACCAACCGAATAACCTGAAGCTCCTGTCAAAGCTACTAGACAACCTGGGATACGACGTACGCGCTTGTCGTAGCGGAGCGATGGCACTTAAGAACACTCAGCTAAGTGCACCGGACATCATTCTGCTTGATATTGATATGCCAGAGATGAATGGCTACGAGGTCTGCGAGAAAATCGTCAATACACCTTCGCTGGCGCATATCCCCGTTATCTTCTTAAGCGGGCATGTGGATCTTGATCAGAAGATCAAAGCGTTTCGTGTAGGTGGCCGCGACTACATCGAAAAACCCTACAACGTCGAAGAGGTCGCGGCTCGGCTGGGCGTCCACCTTGCTCTTGAGCGGAGTAAAGAACTCGAGCGCCAGCGTTCGAAGTATCTCGAGGAGACGATGCGGCGCAAGCTAGCAGTCGATAGCACGCGGGACCAGATGATGAATATGCTTGTGCATGATCTGCGAGCTCCCCTGCAGGTACTGCGGACTTTGATTGACGTGGTCGAAGTTGAAAATGAGCAGGTAGGTTCAGATCGACTGGAGCAAATTAGTCAGTCCGGGCTGGCCAGTTGGGATACTCTAAACTGCTTCGTCGATCATTTCTTAGAAGTTGGCAAGATCAAGTCAACACAAATGCCTGCAGCCACTGAAGCGGTGGACTTGCGGGAAGTATTCTACAAAGCGCATGCCGCTATTGGTTCACCCGCCCAGGTGGTGGCAGAGCGATTGGATTTTGAAGTCGTTGCAGATCCTGCTTTGCTTGCGCGTGTATTAGTCAATTTGTGCTGCAATGCGATAAGGCATGCAGACACCGATGATGACATTGTCGTTCACGCGCGGCTGGCTGGTGAAGAAAACGTGCTGGAGATCATTGTGGCGGATACCGGCAAGGGCATCGATGCGGCAGAATTAGATCGCATCTTTGAGGCTTTCTACCACGGCAGCGATCAAAATGATGGCTCCGCGCCGTCTGGCCTCGGTTTGGCATTCTGTAAAGCGGCAATTGAGGCTCAGCAGGGTTCGATTCGTGTTAACTCTGTCGAGGGTGCTGGCACAACTTTCACCATCTCACTTCCACTGGCAACCGAAGGGCAGTATCCGTCGCGGCTAGGCAACGGGCGCGCCGACCTAAGGCGGACTGCATAGCCGCTTGATCACACATGTTGCCCAGAGACCAGCAGCCTTGCGACACAAACGGAATCGCAAGCTGCAAAGGTCCCGCAGACGTCAAAGTAGTCATCGCTTGCCAAACCTTGAAAGCCGACTCCGGCCTGACCAGTCATTTTGCAAGCTTTTTGACTACCAGTGCCTGAGGGTCAGAGCTGGGGGCCAGTGCCTGAAGGTCAGAGCTGGGTCGAGCTCCTGAGTGCCAGCGCCTGAGTGCCAGCGCCTGAGTGCCAGCGCCTGAGCTCGCTCCTGGCACCGGCCGAAACGAATCCGGTGTTCTCGAGCAGTTGCAGGTGGCGGAGGGCCTTTCTCGGCAATTTTCAAGGGAATGGTCTCGATCTCCTGGACTTCGCCGGTAGACATTGCGTACTATGACGCTGTGTAGGGGTTGTTGCATCTAGTACGGTCAAAACGAGAACACCGGGACGCAGGAATGGGTGATCTGCGAGCGATTTTGTCGCATCCAGCGGCTTTGGCGACGGTGGCAGTCTTGGCTGTCTCAATAATCGCCGTTGTTGGATACTACATTGCGCAGCGATTGCGCCCTGCGACAGGTACAGGCGATACCAACGTCGAAGACTTGGCCGCCAACTTCGCAGAAATGCAACGTGAGGGTGACATCACCGACGCTGAACTCCGAAGAATACAAACAGTGCTTGGAGAATCGAAGCGTCCTTCAGTTGAAGAGTGAAGGATGTTGATGTGGTCGGCTTGCCCCGCCCGCATTTGCTTGTCTGGGAGACTTGCAGGAACCAACCACACCTTTTGGCTCGACCCCGAGGACACGGATGCCCGGACTCGGTTCAGCGCCACCGCACTGATTGCGGTTGGCACCGACTGAGGCCATTCGAGCGACATTACGTGTTAATCAATCCGACCTGAGCATAGCAGCTTCTCGGCATTCGCCGATTGAGCAGCAGTGGAGCGAGGTCGAGAAGCGAGCAAAGGAGTCGTGTATGCCTTCTAGTAAGGATGTTGTTTCAGGGCGTCGGGGTAGTTCGAACAAGAAGAATGCGTTCTGTTCGTTCTGTCGCAAGAGCTATCGTGATGTTGGGCCACTCGTCGAAGGGCCCGGAGACGTCTATATCTGCGGCGAGTGCATCGAGCTGTGTCAGTCGATCCTCGACCAAGAGCAGAAGCGTCGCGGAACTAGCAACGAGCTGTTCAGTGAAATCCCCACGCCGCGGGAGATCGTCGAGCACTTGGACCAGTATGTGATCGGGCAAGCGTCCGCCAAACGCGTATTGTCAGTTGCGGTGCACAATCATTACAAACGACTAACCAGTGAGTGGTCAGGTTCCGACGTCGAAATTGAGAAGTCGAACATCTTGTTGGCTGGTCCTACCGGCAGTGGTAAGACACTGTTGGCTCGAACACTGGCTAAGATGCTAAACGTGCCGTTCGCGATCGGTGATGCAACCACGCTCACAGAAGCTGGCTACGTCGGTGAAGATGTAGAGAACTTACTGCTCAAACTGTTGCACGCAGCAGATTTCGATGTCGAAGCGGCGCAGCGTGGCATCTTGTACATCGACGAAGTGGACAAGGTCGGTAAGACGAGCAACAACGTCTCAATTACTCGGGATGTATCCGGCGAAGGCGTTCAGCAATCGCTACTGAAAATGCTAGAGGGAACGGTCGCCAATGTGCCGCCGCAGGGTGGACGCAAGCATCCCGAGCAGCAATACATCCAAATCGATACGTCGAACATCCTGTTCATTTGCGGTGGTACCTTCGTCGGTGTAGAAGAGATCGTCCGTAAGCGACTGGGTAAGAAGACACTCGGTTTCGGTTCCGTCGGGCAGACTCATAGCGATGATTTGTCCGTTGGCGAGCTAATGGAACAAGTTACCAGCGATGACATTTTGCAATTCGGCATGATCCCAGAGTTCATCGGTCGACTGCCAGTTGTGTCTTCGCTCGCGCCTCTTGATCAAGAAGGCTTGGTCGAAGTCCTCACCGAGCCCAAGAACGCCTTGGTGAAGCAGTTTAAGGCGTTGTTCGAGATGGAGGACTGTGAAGTCAGCTTCACCGATGATGCACTCAATGCGATAGCGCAGCGGGCAATGGACAAGAGCGTTGGTGCTCGCGGCCTACGCGGTATTGTCGAGAGTATCATGCTCGATGTGATGTTCGATCTTCCCGAGCAGCCTAAGGGCACCGTCTTCACGATCGACGTCGATCCAGCCACGGGCGATGTTACCTGCTTTAATTCTGCCGCACAGAAGAAAAGCGCTTAGGCGTCGACGGAAATCTGTGGCGACAAATTGAAGCCCAACCCTAATCGACTGGCAGCCATTCCATTGAGTGGCTGCCATTTTTTGTTGGTGCTGTCGATGTCTTGGGTACTCCGTGTAGGTTGAACGAAATGCGGCTGGGCCTTCCAGCAACTACACAAGTGAATACCATGTGAAGCCATTCGAACAAGGTTCGGTCAATAACCGAGTTCCTCCCACGCAGTGCGTGTTGCGAATGGCAAGCTAATTGACGGCCGTTCCCACACCGGTCCAACTACCCGAAATAATCATGACTAAACGAACGCGATTTGCCCCGAGTCCTACTGGTTACCTCCATATCGGTGGGGTTCGTACAGCTTTGTTTAATTGGTTGCTTGCTCGGCAGTCTGGTGGTCAGTTTATCCTGCGGATCGATGACACCGACGCGCAGCGGAACGTGGCTGAAGCACTGCAACCGATACTGGACGGTTTTCAGTGGCTTGGGCTCGATTGGGATGAAGGGCCGACAACAGATGGTCAGGAGTCTGTTGGCCCGCACGGCCCATACTTCCAGTCGCAGCGCGGTGATCTATACAAGGCCGCCGCGCGGAAGCTGCTCGACGACGGGTTCGCCTACCGCGACTACGCGAAAACTGAGGAGCTCGCTGAACAACGGACGGCTGCAGAGAAGGCTGGTACGACGTTCGTCTATGATCGAAAATGGATGGCGGAGACGGATGAACAAGCGGCTGCCTTTGAGGCAGAAGGCCGAACTGCCGTCGTGCGATTGAAGATGCCCCGAGAGGGCAAGTGCGTTTTCACGGATGAGGTTCGTGGAGCGGTTGAATTCAATTGGGCCGAAGAGCAAGATCACGTCATTCAGCGGGCAGATGGTTCTTGTCTTTATCACCTAGCCACCGTTGTCGACGATCATGAAATGAAGATCACGCACGTGGTGCGCGCCGTGGAGCATCTTAGCAACACGCCGCGACAGATCTTTATCGCACAATCACTCGGTTACGAACTTCCGACCTACGCACATTTGCCGTTTGTTTCGGAGCCCGGTGGAACTGCCAAGCTTAGCAAACGCAAACTATCGAAGTACCTGAAGAACAAGGAGTTCGCCGACCTCAACGCGCTCGGGCTGAGTATCGCTGAGCGGGCGAACATTCCTACAGATAGTGATACGTTCAATCCTGTGATCGTCGATTTTTATCAAGCGGTCGGTTTCTTGCCAGCCGGCCTGCTGAACTACTTAGTGCTGCTGGGTTGGTCACTGGATGATAGCACCGAAGACTTTTCTATCGAGCAGATGATTGAGCATTTCTCAACCGCTCGCATTACGAAGGGTCCCGCGAGCTTCGATCCGCAGAAACTGACTGCGTTTCAAGCTCGTTGGATGCAGAAACTGTCCGTGGCCGAAAAGTCAGAGCGTTGTGGACCGTTTCTCGAAATGGCAAACTTGCTTTCCAAAGAGCAGTTTGACGTGGCGTCAGATCGTGTTTCCCAGGTGATTTCGGGAGCGGGGGACCGCATCAAAGTCGCGGGGGATATTCTTGATTACGATGACTTCTTCAGAGCCGATGATGCGCTCATTTACGACGAAAAAGCGTTTGAAAAGCGAGTCGTTGGCGATCCTGCCGCAGTAGAGTTGATGCATGGCTTTGTGCCCGTTCTCGAGGGCCTAGACGATTTCACCGCCGAATCCGTCGAAGCTGCGCTCAAGCAGTTTGTTGAGTCGGAAGGGGTAAAAGTGAAAGCTATTATTCACGCCTTGCGTTTAATGACGACCGGCAAAGTAGTCGGCTTTAGTATCTTCGAGACGCTAGCGATTCTCGGAAAGGACCGCGTGCTTGCAAGGGTCGCAGCCTCACTGGCGAAACTCCCTGCTGACGCTGAATAACCCGTAGTTGTCATGCCGTCGTTAATTCGAACCCGGCTACGCCGCTTTGTTTTGTTGTTGCATCCGACGGAGTCGTTTCCGTTCGGCCTTGGTCATAGGCCGGGCGTTGGATTGTGACTGGCTGTCGGCTGGCTGTGAGGCTGTTGCCGCAGTTTTGCTGCCCGATGGTGCCGTCGAGGGTAAGGAACGATTGTCCGTTTTCTGATTTGTCCCTTGCTCGGCCGAATCTGTCGGTGGCTTGAGACGAATGGACGGCATCTTGAGCCAGGCTGGTTTCTTCACTGATGGCGCCTTGATGTTTGGTATCCATCGCCTGGGAGATTTTGTGTCGGCACCGTCCTCTTTGGTGGCCTGCGACGACGCTGCTTGCTGCTTGCGGCCGGCCGATTTGTCGCGTGGGACCTTCTTAAATT
>DNPC01000146.1 GCA_003501565.1 Planctomycetaceae bacterium
CCACAGGGAGAAGCAGGCCTGTTGGAAATCCGAGGGCCAAACGTGATGCAAGGTTACCTTAAACAACCGGAACTAACTGCCGCTGCGATGCACGACGATTGGTATCGAACCGGTGACATGGCGAAAATCGATAGCGATGGTTTCATCCACATCACCGGCCGCGTCAGTCGATTCTCGAAGATTGGCGGCGAGATGGTCCCGCACATCCAAATTGAGGAGCATTTGGCAGAACAGTTGGGCGAAGATGAAGAGGGCACGTTGCGAGTGGCGGTTACAGCTGTCCCAGATCCCAAACGAGGTGAACGTCTGATCGTACTGTACACTCCCGAAGACGCTTCGCCGGAACAGCTCATCAAGGGGCTCTCGGCGGCGGGCCTACCAAACATTTACCTCCCTACTCCCGAGTCGTTCTTGCGTGTTGACGAAATCCCTGTACTCGGCAGTGGCAAGCTTGATCTTTCGGCTCTCAAACGCACCGCCCAAGAACATTTCGGGATACCCGAGTAATTCAGTCTTGGTTTCCGAGATCTGCCATTCCGATGCGGCCCTCAACTCGGGACTGCGTAGGTGGCCAAAAGAAATTACTCGGCATAGTCACCAGCAACAGAGCAGCTACTGGTAACGGCACTGACACCGGTAACGAAGCAGCATGAATAACAGTCAGTCGCGTTGTTCACTTAGCGACTGACAGTCAATCTATCGCGCGAGTCGAAATCACGCTCGTTGAATCGGAAATGGCATAACCTGGTCAATCGTATCTTGGCCTAAAGCTGCCATAACAAGTCGGTCGATTCCAACAGCACAGCCGGAACACGCCGGCAAGCCAGCCCGCATCGCGTCGAGTAAAAAGCTGTCTTCAGGTAGTGGCCTGTGACCATCTTCGATCCGCTGGGCGTTGACACGTCGGTTGCGAGACTCGAGCTCCGACGCATCAGTCAGCTCGCAATATCCATTGGCTAGCTCCACACCATTCCAAAACAGCTCGAATCGTTCAGCAGTTTCGGAGTCTTCATCAGACACTCGGGCTAAGGCAGCCTGATTGACCGGATAGTTGGAAATAACAGTTGGTCTACCAATGCCTAGCGTGGGCTCGATCAGCTGGGAAAATATCAGGTTCAACCATTCGTCTTTCTCCGCAGTCCAGTCCGAATCTACATCCAAGTTCCCGCCTGCGAAAGCAGACAATTCGGTTGCAGTCGCAATGACTGGATCTAGCCCCGTTTTTTGCGTGAAGACCTCGCGATACGTGGTGACGTTTGGCTGACCGCAATCGACAGCAGCGTCGATTACCTCACCAAGCAATTGGATACCAGCTGCTTGGTCATCGCCCACGCGGTACCACTCCAGCATCGTAAACTCAATGTTGTGCTTGTGCCCCACCTCTGTCGCGCGGTAGGCGGGCCCGATTTGGTAGATCGCCTGCATTCCAGATGCAACCAAGCGTTTCATAGCAAATTCTGGTGACGTCTGCAGGAACCAGCTGCTGTCTTTGCGGGCGGGGCCCGCCGTTTCCGCTGATAGACCAAGGTTTTCTGCCGATAGCCAAACTGGTTCGATGTGACGATCGACAACTGTGTGCCGGCAAATTGTCGGCGTGTGAACTTCGATGAAGTTGTGTTCGTTAAAAAACCTACGCAGTCGCCAAACCAACTGTCCCCGGGCGGTCAGTGTTTCGACCGACGCGGTTGACGCCCATTGGACGCAGGGTTGTTTGGGTTGAGTCCTGGAGCTGTCATCGGCCATCGGTTGATTTTTTCACTAAGTGGTCGTAGCAGTGCATTTTCCGTGGCGGCGGAAGACCACCAAACCGACGAACGGGCAAATCAAGCTCATCGCTGCGCCTTTCGATTCAGCCAGGACTCATTGTTCGCCCATCGGGCTCACACCTGCAGCGGACTCGGGCAGTAGCGGACTTTAGCTCGGTAACAGACTATAATTTGCGTGTTCTTGTCTTACCACGGTGTTGGTATCTACGCCGATGGTGCCCAATACGCTTCTTCGGATCTGCGCCGAATGAGACTTCGCGATCTAACCGAATTTTGTCGCCGCATGGGAATTAGCCTTAAGGCGGGCGTCGACATTTTGAAGGTGCTGCAAAACGAAACCGGCGCGGGAACTCAACAACATCGCCAGGTAATGGGGCGTGTTCGCGAGAAAATCGTTGAGGGCAATTCGCTAACGAAAGCGATGGTGTCAGAAAAGAAGTACTTTCCGCCGCTGCTGATTCAAATGGTGCATGCCAGCGAGATGAGTGGACGGCTTGAAAGCATGTTCTTGTACATGGCCCAATACTACGCCGATTTGAAAAAGTCACGCTCTGAATTTCTCGGCAAAATTGCCTGGCCAGTTTTTCAACTTGGCATGGCGGTCGTCATTATCGGAGTCGTCATTCTCATCCAGGCGATCGTGTCACCGGGGCAGGACACCTACGACGCTACCGCACTTGGCCTGCGTGGCTACGACGGATTTGTCCGCTACTGCATCATTGTGACGGTCTTGTTCGGATCTTTAGGCGTGGTCATTTGGGGTGTTTGGAAGAACTGGTTCAACTGTCACCGCATCTTGATGCCGCTGGTTCAACGTATACCGACTATTGGAACCGCTTTGGTGACGCTTGGCCTGTCACGCTTGAGCATGACACTTTCAATGCTTTTGAATGCGGGTGTTGAGGCGCAGCGCAGTCTCAAGCAGGCATTCTTGGCGACTGGCAACTACTACTACATCAGCGGTATGGATCGCGCGCTGGAGGTCATCGGAAAGGGGCAGAGTTTTGGCGATGCATTCGATGCTGCCGAGGTATTACCGCGTGAGTTCGTCGATGCGGTCAAAGTGGGTGAATTGAGCGGGACTGAAACGGAGTCCCTCGATCATCTTGCCGAGCAATATCGCGAGCGTGGGCAAGCCGCTTTATCGACACTTGCCACAGTGGCTGGCATGGCAATCTGGTTATCGATACTGATGATTCTTGCCTTCATCGTGCTTCGCATGGCGCTTCAGTACATCGGTCTTTTGACGTCGCTTACGTAGCATCTTTTTCAAGCGCGGACCGCGTCGAGGTCTGCTACCGCAGGTGATGACACTCGCTCTTGAAGGATCTCTGTCGCCCGCCAACAATTCCGATCGGTCGGTGTGTTATCGCAAATCGACCAAACGGATCGACGCAGCAATCACACCTTCTGCAATGCTAGCAACTCCTTGAATACGTGTGGGCAGCTAAGACTCGTTTTGCTACAAACCTATTGGGCGACTGTACCTACGCGTCATACAGGTGCAAGCCGTCGAAATTGTTGCCAAATGCATTGCGCCCAAAGCGGCCGCTGATACCGCAAGGTCCACCCATGTTTCGCGGGCACGGAAGTCCACCGAACACAAAACGCATGCTCACCCACAGTCTAATTGCTGTAGCTGCATGTCTGTGCGCGGTGACAACCGGATCTGCAACCGCACAGGAAACTCCTCAGGATCAATCGTCATCAAACATTACGTGTGAATTACGTTTCGTCTGGGGAAGTACTTCACCTAGCCAATTTGAAGCGATCCTGGAGATCGATCAGGGGTCACTAGGAGTCGTTCGCAATCTTAGCCTCCAGCCTGATTCGATCGGCAGGGCAGTCGCGAGCAGTCCAACTAAGCTTGAGTTTCGCCCCTATTCGTCCAGTACGTTCGGTGGCTACGACCTGCGAATCACCGCGCCTCCGAGCGCTCGAATCTCAATCCAAGCAACGAACATCGAGGGTGAAACCACTTCCCATAATGCGATCGTTTCGGAACTGTTAAACGGAACGTGGGTCCGGCCACTAGGCAATAGTGGTGGGCGCGTTGCGTTTGAACGGCAGATGTACGACCGACTACAGGTTGATTTAGGTAACGAACAGACGATCCTCTCACCAGGAGAATCGTTTACGACCGCTGTAAAGGGTAGTTTGACTGGTCTGGAACCCGGCACTTATTGGCTTGAAACGCAATTCGCGGGGGCTAAGCCGCTAGATAGTCGGCGCGTTAGCGTCGACGAGTCAGGCAGTTTTCCTGCCGAATTTATCCCCATGATTGCTCCGGAAACTGCCGGTCCGCATTTGCTGGAATTCACGCTATCCCCCAGTCGCTTCTTACCATCGGTAATTGCGCCTCCCGAGGAGATCACGCGCCGCTTGGATATCGTTGTCGTTGACCGGAGCCAAAAACTTGCTGAGATCGGCAACTGGATTCCGCTGGCAGAAATTGACGCTTATCAAGCTAGTCAACCGGGGAGCCTCGCTTGGCTGACCCCCGAACAGATACGCAACACATGGCCGATCCAGACTGTGACTGATGTGACTCACCGGCTCACCGTAGCAAGCCTCGGTTCTAACAACCCCCTTGCCGGTAGTTTTGTAACGCCCACAGTGCACGGGCAAGTCAACAAACGAAATGTCAGGACTACGCCTGGGCCGCAGACAGACGGTATCGCGATTCGATGTTTGTCTATGACGCCAGGTTCGCACTTGACGATCCCGATCGACAACTTGGCACCCGGGCAGCCGCACCGCCTGGTCGTCGACATACCTATTGACGAACCGATGCGCTTGGCCCTGTTGCTTGATCGCAACGGCACGCACAATGGCACTTCGGCGCAAACGGCAATCGAATTGTTGCCCCAAGACTGCCGGAATGACGGCAGTTTGGCTAGCCACGACTTAATCTTTTGGCCTGAGACGAGTTCGACGGAACTGACTATCGCCAATGCGCACTCTCAGTGGAACAGCTCCGTCAAGACGATTCATGTCGAGCAAGCAGAACTGATCGCCCCCGACGTAGCCGCTAGTGTTGTCGGACAGGCATCAACGCCAGGATCGACAAACGCGGCAGGTACCCGAGAACAGGAAAGCCAAAAGGGACGCCACGGAAGTATTTACCTCAATCAGCCAATTTTGGCAGATAGTTTTGGAGTTCGCCGTACGGTAGATCCTGCCACGGGGCGTCGCTATGAGTCCTGGCAAACCTGGTACACAGCTGCGAAGCGCCTGCATCAATTAATGGGTTGGAAACAGGCCGACACGCTCTACATTACCGTCGGTTCCAACGGAGGCGCCATCTGTATCAACCCGGCATTGTCAGCGACACTACGCTTCGACTCCGGGCCTTTCTTTTCAGACGGACGTAGTCCACAAGCGAAGGACATTGTCGAATTATTGCTGTTGTTGGCCGACAGCAATGATCGCAGAGTCATCTTGATGCTGAACCTTGATTCGCCAATTGAGAGTCTTGAATCTGTTTCACTAGCGG
>DNPC01000748.1 GCA_003501565.1 Planctomycetaceae bacterium
CCACTCCAAGCAGAACGGCGAATCCAATCACGATCGCAAGTGCGCTGGCACCATCGACCGTGTTGTCGAAGAACTCGGTCATGATCCACCAAAACCAGGGAGCGATCAACCACGCGAATTGACCGAAGGTGTTTGCAAATGCGTGCAGCCGAGTGCGTTCGTGGTAGTCCGATGTCATCTCGTAGCCCAACGCTACGAAAGGAGTAGCGTAGAGCGTGTACGTCAAGAAATAGATGATTGAAGCTGTCAGGAAGAAACGGAAGTAAAACAGCTGGGATCCACCGGCAGGCATCTGCCACATCCCGGCGAATACAAACGCTGAAAGAACTGCACCGGCAAAAATAAACGGCCGGCGCCTGCCCCATCGCGTGCGTGTGTGATCAGATAGATACCCGACGATTGGATCGGATACGGCGTCGAAAATGCGGGGGATGAAGCCGATGAATCCCACCCAAATCGGGTTAATCCCAAGACCCAAATTGAGTACAACCATGATCGCTGGCAACGCGGCCGCTTGCAGGTTGTTGACGAACATTCCAACGGCATAGGCCGTCTTCTGTTGGAGGCTTATGGCGCCCAAGCTCTCAGTTTCCGCCGGAATGGTACTCATCAGGCAGATCCCTTATTCACAAAATTTGACAAGAAAGCGGTTTCAATCGTAGCGATAAAAGTTTCGGTTTTCAACACGTTTTGGGGCTTTTTAGCATCGTGATACCGTTTCCTCGCCTGGTAAGATTCTCGTTTTCCGACTAGATAAGCTCTACTTCCAGCCGCTAATTACGTGAAAATGTTCACATATCACGCCTACCCCACAAGCATTGGTTTGCCCCACCGATGAAAAAAGTCACTATCGAAGACATCGCCCGGATTGCTGGTGTCAGTAAAAGTACGGTTTCGCGCGTCGTCAACGGTTCGGCCAAAGTGAACCCGCGAAAAAAAGAAGCTGTGATGGACGCGATTAAGCGGCTCGGCTTCAAGCCAAACGTTTTCGCACAAAGCCTTGCCAAGGGACAGTCGATGACCATCGGCGTCCTCACACAGCTCATCGGTAGTCCATTCTTCGACTCCGTTGCCCAAGGTGTCGTTGCTGGATTGGCCGACACGAAGTACTCCCCGATCTTTGTGGACGGACAGTGGGAAAAGGAGTCTGAGCTTGCCGGAATTCGGGCACTACTTGGCAGGCGCGTCGATGGCTTGCTACTGATTGGAGGTAGCGTTCCAGGCAGCGAAATTGCCGATCTTTGCCGTGATATTCCAACTGTGGTTATCGCACGTCGATTGGCCAGCGATCAACACCGATGCATTTTTATGGACAACGTCGAAGCTGGCTATCTCGTGACGCAGCATTTGATTGAAAACAATCACCGCCGCATTGCCTTCGTCCGAGGGCTGGCGAATCACACGGACGCGGTTGAGCGCTATCACGGTTATGAACAAGCTCTGCGCGAGGCCAACATTGAACTCGACGAGTCACTAGTACTGGACGGCGATTTCTCTGCTGAATGTGGAGTTCGGGCTGTCGACCACTTGGTAAACAACTCGATTAGTTTCACCGCGATGTTCTGTTCCAATGACACGACTGCATTCGGGGCCCGCCTCGCAATGCATCGTCATGGGATTTCGGTACCCGAGGACGTTTCATTGGTCGGGTTCGATGATCAGGGAGAGGCGGCCTTCGTGGTCCCACCGCTCACCACGTTTCGCCAGCCTGCCCGAGAGATGGGCGAAGAAGGTGCTCAGTATTTGCTCGGAATCTTGGCTGGCAACAAACCCACCGTTGAACCCTTGCACGGAAAGCTCATCAAACGCGAATCCGTAGCACTTGCCAAGGTTTAGACTCGTAAACCATCTTTTCCGAGGCCTCAGTGGGTGTTGCGTGGCATGAGCGTTTGAGAACCACTGGACGTGTCGAGGCCGGAAGCCAGCTATTCGAAGCTGCGCTTGTCGCCAGGCTAAGGCGCCGCCGAGCTCTAGCGTATGCCAGCCAGCATGTCGCCTGGCTATTGTGCCGCCAGTCTGATGGTAGGCAAACGAAAGGCTGCTCGTAGCTACCGCCAAACGACGGTAGCTACCTGAGTTGGTTGGCTGAAGGCTGGGAGCTCTCAGCTCCTCGTCCGGCACTGTAGCCTATCTGTAGAGATGAACTACGTTGCCTTCGCTTTCGAACGAGCTTCACGAAGGCCACGGCTCAAAATATCGCGAAGCATTGGGGAATAGTCCTCATACTTCGACTGGTCGGGAGCATTCGACGCGAACTGGAAGATTGCGTCGCGTGGCTTTGGACTTAGAGCAATCAACGTACTGCTGACTGTTCCATAGTCTTGACCGCGAACTACCATGCTTGCACGGCCCGGTGGTGATGGAGCTCGTGCGAAGACTTTGCTGGCGACGGCCAGGAACTTCACAGGCGAATCAAGCATCTGCAAAGTCAGGAGTCGGTGAGCCAGTCTGACGCGTTCGTCGTTGGGATCATTGACGTTATGGCTGCCAATGATGTTCAGTCCTTCTTCGAGCGGAACCACTTCCGGCTCTTGGTCGGCATGAATGACCCAACCGCTTTCGGCATCGCAGATGACCATGTTCAGCGATTCGTAACGCTCGC
>DNPC01000488.1 GCA_003501565.1 Planctomycetaceae bacterium
GGCGGCCCGAGCCTGCACGGGCGCCCGGCCAGCTCGCGCCGGTGGTAAACGCGCGGACGCTAGCGCAAGCAGCCCGGGGAGTCTCCCTATCAGCACTCGTCGGCATTACCGGAGTGGTTGCGCTCGTCGCCGCGATCTGGACTTGGAATGGCTTCGCTGGTTTACTGTTTAGTTTCCTGGCCGCCATTGCCCTCATTCGAACCATACTGTTCGGGCTGAGCGCCAAGATTCATCGAGAAAACCTGCTGCCACTGGAGTTGACGATTGCGTTCTTGCACTCGCTAGTCTTTGTGACCGTGGCTGCCGTGAGTGCTAGCTTCGTTTTCGTGGTAGTGTGTTTCCCGCTGGGACTAGCAAACTTCACTCACGGCGACTCAATCGCGGTCTTTTGCTCTCTCATAGTGCTCGCATTCATCCTCTACTGCGTACCGGTTTACCCGCGTGATCGGCAGTAGGCGTGTGTCGCGGAAGATTGGAACATGTAGGTGCCCCAGTTTCCGTGCCGTCCGAAAGTTTCGGACGACCTTCGGTTCGACTTTATGTTCGAACCAGGAGTAGTATCCACCAGAATAACTAGATGGAATAGTAACTTTTTCGTAGCAATTCCTGACTCAATCGAACCCGAACGCGGTATGACACAAGTTGTCAAAACTTGGTATAGACTATGACCGCGATGTAGGTTCGCTTTGCTCGTCTTGGCGGCGTTTCGCGGGCCTGGGAGTTAACCTGTCTACGAGTCTTCGTTATCTCTGAGAAGTAAATACTGTGAGAAAAAGTTCTCTTTCACTAGGACGATACACAAGGCTTGGCCAAAAGCCGCGCAACTGGCTATTGGTGTCAATCATTTGTGTAGTCTTCAGCTGCTTGAGTCGCTGCTATGCGGAGCTGCCCGAATTCACGGGTATTCGCACTGTCGGATACTCAATGCAAAGGACGCCTTCTGTACGTGTTAGGGCAGAGCTATCGAGAGAGGTTCATCTTCCCGATATGGCTGTCGAATCTTACTCAATGACAGTCGCAGTTCCACCTGAACACTCTGGGCAGGAAGTGGTTTCCTTCGCAAGTGAAAAAGACTTCCAGCGAATTGCCGACGTTTCGAGCGCAGGTCGTCCGCTTGCACAACAGTTCGAACGCTTGAATCGAAGCGCGTCACCTTCGACTCTATCGGGCAAATTTGTTATGACACTTCAGTTGTATGACCGAAGGTTGCAACGCTCAAGAAAAGCGCTCAGAAAAACTGCACGGGCAGCGAGTCTGAACCTCGACGACTCGCTTCGACAAAGATACCTAGAGTTAGACGCGATTCTTGCCTACGAATCTCCGGGATTTCGAGAATGGAAGAAGGCGGAACGGCTCTTTGTACGGTCGCATCAATCGGAGCTTGACTTTGCGAGACTTGTGTTCGATCGAATTCGTTCAACCTACCGATACAATTTCGAGATTGATCAAATTCGTTCCGCCACTGCACTATGCCAAGCGAATTCCACAGATGATGCAGGGCTGTCAATTCTGTTTGCCACCCTCCTGCGAAGTGAAGGAATACCAACGCGCACGTTAGTCGGCCACTACGCACAGTCGCTTTCGCAAGAAGTAGCAGGCACCGAAGAACCTTCCGGTACACGGCATGTTATCGCCGAGTTCTTCGTGCGCGGTGTCGGCTGGGTACCGGTCGACCTAGCAGCCGCAATCCTTAGTCCCACTCAAAAGCTTGCCCAAGAGCACTTTGGCACGCAAGTACGACCCTTTATTACGCTGCACTATGGTCACCAAGTACGTTTCGCAACTGGCGTATGGGGTGAAAAGACGGAAGACAATTTGCAGTTCCCGAGGTTATGGTTCAAAGGCATTGGTGAATTTGACAATTTGATTGTTAAAGACAACTGGACTGTCGAGCCTCTCAGCCAACACAGTGTCGCTGCCACTGACAAGAAACAAAACCCAGTTTCGCTGCAGCGACCGGTGTACGTTCCCGTTCCTCATATCCGACAAGGTAAGAAACTCTGTGCTTGCGCCTCTGCTTCAATGGCTCTTCGGCGATATGGAGTCAATCTCGACCAAGCTAAAATCAAGTCGCTCGCCAACCAAGCATTGATGCAACGGGATCCGAGCCAAGTCAACTTTCCAGGAACGTACTTCGTCGATCTTGTGAGTGGCTTGCGCAATTCAGGCGTTGCTGACTGGCACTTTGAAGAGTTCACCAATGACGAAGAAGGATTCAAAAAGGGACTGCAGAAAATTCACGAGAACTTGAGCAGAGGATTTCCAGTCATCGTCGACTTACACATCCCTCCAGAAGGTCACACAGTCGTTGTGAACGGAATCGATGCTAAACGTGGGCTCGTGCTGGTGGTCGACCCTAATATAAATGCACCAGGGGTACGACGGCTTACGATTGAACAATTCAAAACAATGTGGCGAAGTGTAACGGTCGATACGCGCGGTCTTATTCTAACTGGCAATCCGAACAACTGATTGAGTCCTGACCTACATCACACCCTCTGGCTGGCCGCGACGGCCATCTCGTCGCAGCGCTCGTTCTCAGGGTGTCCGCTGTGGCCTTTGACGTGGTGGTATGACATCTTGTGAATACTGACGAGGCGGTCAAGCTCCTTCCAGAGCTCAACATTCTTGACGGGTTTCTTCTTGCCGCCCTCGGATCGCATCCAGCCTTTCTTCTTCCAGCCTGCCATCCAACTCTTTAAGCCTTGGAGCACATAGCTGGAATCTGAGTACAGTTCGACATGACAGCGTTTCTTGAGCGCCTTTAAGCCCTCAATAACGGCCTGCATTTCCATTTGGTTGTTGGTCGTATCCCGCTGGCCACCTGAACCGGTCAGCTCCTTCTGTGTTTTGCCGTCGCGAAGGATGAAAGCCCAGCCACCAGGGCCCGGATTTCCACTACAAGCACCATCGGTATACAATTCGACGCGTCGTAGTGCGGGTTGGGATTCGGGCATTTCGATCAACAATATCGAGAGTACAAGTAGAGCGTGTCGGGAATCTCAGTCTAAGGTCTTCAGTCTCAGGATCTTCAGTCTAGGGCACTCAGCTCAGCAACTTGGGACACTGCAACAGAGTCCAGGTGCAGGCTTACGAGTTTAACGCTTGATCGAGATCTTGCATTAGGTCATCGGGATGCTCGAGGCCGATCGATAGCCGTATCAGGCTGTCGGAGATACCGGCTTCCCTGCGAGCTTTGGCGTCATAGCTAGCATGCGACATCGTAGCGGCTTGTTCGATCAGCGATTCTACCGCTCCCAAGCTCACGGCCAACGAGAACAGCTTGGTTGCTTTAACGATGCGCTGCGTTTGCTCCAGATCGCAATCGGCTT
>DNPC01000241.1 GCA_003501565.1 Planctomycetaceae bacterium
GTACAGGGGAACTTCGCCTAACAGTTTGGCAGAACTTGATCATTCCGAATATCAGAAGTGAAGACGAGCCAGCGGTCACGGCCGAGCTCCATTCATTGGGACTAGAAACGCAAGCGAGCAGTTTTCGGGCTGGCTTGGTGGCTTGCACAGGAAGTGCCGGTTGCAAATTTGCAGCCTCGAACACGAAACAAGATGCGATGCGAATCGCAAGGCACCTTGAACAGCACTTTGAACTGGAACACCCGATCAATATCCATGTAACTGGCTGCCACCATAGCTGCGCACAACACTACATCGGTGACATCGGATTGATTGGGACCAAAGTCGAAGTAGACGAAGACATGGTTGACGGCTATGACATCTACATTGGCGGTGGATGGGGAGAGCGTCGAGCGATCGCGCGGCTTGCCGCTGAAAAAGTCACCTCGCAGGAGGCGTCTTCGGTCGTTGGAAGCATCGTAGCGGAGTATCTGCAAGGCAAGGCGGACGGAGAAGACTTTGCAACCTACGCCTCGCGATTGCCGGACGACGAAGTCAGCAACTTGGCAAAACTAGATTTTGCTCCCAGACCTTAGACGTCACTGCGCGAACCAAACAAGTCGGTACTCGCCAAGTCGCTTGGTCGAGCCTCCATTCCAATTGCTATATTCCAACCAATTACGATGACGACTCTAATACCTGAATCCGCTCCATTTAATGAACAACAACGCGCCTGGCTCAACGGCTTTTTGGCGGGCTACATGGGAATTGGGGGAGAAGCAAGCGAAGCAGCTCAGGCTGCGTTAGGGCTCGAGCCCACGGCCGATCTTCAGCCTACAGAAGAGGATCTTTCGGATGCACCGTGGCATGATAGCGGATTGCAAATCGAAGAACGCATGAAACTGGCCGAGGGAAAACCACTCGCGCATCGCATGATGGCTGCCATGGCACAGCTCGATTGCGGATCCTGCGGGTACGTTTGCCAGTCCTACAGCGAGGCGATCGCTAGCGGAGAAGAATCAAACCTTACACTGTGTAGCCCCGGTGGAAAAGAGACCAAGCAAGCCCTCAAAACACTTGTCAAAGAAATCAGCGCGCCTGAACATGCAAATGGTGAAAACGCAAGCACGGCGGACACCGCCAAGGCAAACGGCACTCCCGGCGGTTATTCGCGGAAGAATCCGCTCGCTGCCAAGCTGCTTGAATCTCGAAAGCTCAACCTGGAAGGGTCCGCGAAAGACACACGCCATGTCGTGATTGACTTAGAAGACTCGGGCCTGACGTATGAGGTGGGTGATGCTCTGGGTGTTTATCCGGTCAATTGCAAGCAGCTCGTTGGCGAGATCATTGCCCGGCTCGGTGCAGACGGCGATATGCGAGTCACTGCCAACGGGACCGCTGGCGACTCCCTCAGCCAGGCACTGGCTACCGCTTGTTGTTTGAAGGAACCGAGCGACGAGCTATTGGAATTGATGATCGAACGAACCGCCAACTCTGCCGTCATGCAGCAGCTTGGTGAATATCTGGCCGACGGTGTACCTGACGGCTTTGATGTACTCGATTGCATACAAATCGACGCGGATGCTCGACTATCCGCGACCGAGTTTATTGAAACGCTCTCACCGCTGAACCCGCGACTTTACTCGATTGCAAGCAGCCAGCGAACAGTTGGGGAGCAAGTACATCTAACGGTAGGGAAAGTGCTCTATGAACGCGACGGACGGCTTCGCAAAGGAGTCGCCAGTTGCATGCTCGGTGGTGACATCGCAAGCGGTTCACCGGTTCGTGTATTCATACAGCCCAACCAAGGCGGTTTTACGGTCCCAGCCGATCCCAAGACGCCTATGATTATGATCGGCCCCGGCACGGGCATCGCTCCTTTCATGGCTTTCTTACAAGAACGTGCGGCAACGCAAGCACCAGGAAAAAATTGGCTGTTCTTTGGTGACCAGCGTGAAGCGGTCGATTTCCTGTATCGCGATGAACTTAGTGAATATCAGAGCAATGGCAAATTAACAAACCTATCAACCGCTTTCAGTCGTGACGGCGACACCAAAGTCTATGTGCAAGATCGCATGCTCGAGAGTGCCCAAGAATTTTGGCAATGGCTGGAGGAAGGCGCACATGTCTATGTTTGTGGTGATGCGTCCCGAATGGCTGCCGACGTTCATAAAACTCTGATTCAGATTGCAGCGACACACGGCAAACTATCCACCGAAGACGCAACCACGTTTGTAAACGAACTGGCGAAGGCAAAACGTTACGTGCGCGATGTTTATTAGATGCAATACGGATTTTCCCACAGCGCCCTCTTTAGCCCGAGCTGGGAGGGCCTTGGTACTGCTGCTAAAATGCAAGTTCGGTGTGCGGCATGGCCCGATTTGTAAGTGAGCAGCTGCAAGGTGAAATCCAGCGTCTTGTTGCAGCTCAGCTACCCCTGCCGCGGCACTTGGCTCTTGGGCTCTGATTCCTCTGGCTTCCACTGAGATCCCTGCAGCACTTCTAATGGGGAATTTCACGGTTCCGACCATGCCGACTCGCCGTATCGCGAAACCGGATACACTTTGCTGATAGAGTCAGCTCTCCAATTTGTCGCCGGTGGGCAAGGCTGGCTATTGATTCTTTCCGGAAAGGAATGACGATGCGAACCCATGTTCTCTACCTGTCTGGTATCGGCCTAAGCTTGCTGGCAACCTTCGTTTTCGCGGGGCGCGATGATGCACCAAGAGAAGATCCTCACGAAAAGTTGCAGAGCTTGCGGGAAACGCGTCTTTCAACGTCGATAAATTTGGTGCAGCGGGTGGATGCCGCCTACAGCGCTGGCATAGCTTCACTAACCGATCAACTGGAGGCAGCCGAGTTTCGTTTTGAAGCTGAATTGGAAATGGCGGACCGCGAAGGCAAAATCAAGCTCTACCGCTCGGCCGTAGAGCGTGCGCAAGCTCTTGAGAGCCACGCCAAGAGAATGGAGAATGTCGCAATTGCTTCTCCAATGCACTATACGATCGCCAAACTCCGTCGCCTTGAACTCGAGATTGAACTGCAAAAGCTGTTGATCGAACAAGATGATAAATGACGCAGCAAATCATCACCGTTCCGCTACCTACCTTTCAAGACTGAACCCAACGCAGCCTCATGCGATGCAGCGAGACGACGACTTCGAAGCCTATATCGACGTCGAGGGCATTGTCAGCGCTGAATATGGTATGCAAGCAGATGATCCCGGAGAGGCCGTCGAGTCAATCGAATGAAACATCAGATCAGGATTCTACCGAGAGCGACGGACACAAAACGGAAATCAGTCACCAGGAGACCAGAGCGGTTTGTCCCGCACTGATTGCCAAGTTGCAACACGCGAGCAAGCTCGAATTTAATCACTAGCTGAGAAATGTTGGATATGAAAAATCTACTGCTTACGATGTTCTTCGGGTATTTGCTGTGCCTGATCCAGTCAGATTCGATGGCGGATGAAGTGGTAGCTCCGCGAGTCAACCAGCAACTAAGTCTGGCTGGGGACAATCGATCTGAAATCGTGAAAGCACTTGCGGCAGTTCCGGAGTCGCAGAAGGCGTCAATGGAGTTTCTGGTTGAGCATATGCCAGTACAGGATCTCACGTCTCTGCCAGCTGCGTTCTTGCTTGAGAACGTGAGATTGGCGCATGAAGCGCGCGAGGAAAGTCCTTGGAAGATCTCCGACGATCTGTTCTTTAATGACGTGCTGCCCTATGCAAACGTTGACGAAACACGCGAGCCCTGGCGTGCCGAAATGCGTAAGCGAGCGAAGGTGATCGTAGAAGGCTGTACCACACCAGGCGAAGCGGCACAGATGCTGAACAAGGAACTGTTCCGCCAGGTGAAGGTCAAGTATTCAACCAAGCGTAGGAAGGCCAATCAAAGCCCGAGCGAAAGCATTGAACAAGGGCTGGCATCATGCACCGGACTGTCCATTCTTCTTGTAGATGCTTGCCGTAGCGTTAACGTTCCAGCCCGCTTGGTCGGTGTCCCGAGCTGGACGACTAAGCGTGGCAATCACACGTGGGTTGAAGTCTGGGACGGTGGCGATTGGCATTTTACAGGTGCGGCCGAATACAATGCGGCTGGACTGGATAAGGCATGGTTCGTTGGCGACGCTTCAAAGGCGGACAAAAATTCCAAGTTGCATTCAATTTATGCGATTAGCTTTCGCAAGACAGGCACGCTTTTCCCGATGGTCTGGTCGCGTGGCGGTCCAAGAACATATGCCGTCAACGTAACTTCACGTTACACCGACCACGCTGCCGCGACACCAGAAAACCTAACTGAACTTCGGATTCTGGTACGAACGCAAGATGGTCAACGCGTTGCAACACAGGTAAGAGTCTGCCTCGCCGACGAAACCTCCCAGCAATGTGCGTTCGGGACTTCCAAGGGCGAAACGGACGACACCAACAATATGCTGACATTCAAGCTCGAGAGTGGCAAAAAGTACAAAGTCGCAGCAGACGGGCTTGCGAAAGATCACGTATTCTTAGCTAGCGGCAAGGTACAGACGATTACTTTGCTTGTCGGAGAGAAGGACTCAGTGGAAGCTGCGAGTCCGCACTAATCAGGTTAGCAAAGTGGAGGCCGCGGAGCTTGTCAATTTGCTGTACCACGAACGGCTTGAACAACCGTAAAAACGAGGCACGCACACGACGTTTAGGTCTCGGCAAGTTACCGGGAAACCTGTATCCTTGAGATATCCCAGTGAGCTTGCTGCAGAAATGCCAATGAGCTTGCTGCAGAAATGCCAGTGAGCCTGCTGCAG
>DNPC01000616.1 GCA_003501565.1 Planctomycetaceae bacterium
TGCCGGTGGGCTTGCCCACCGGTTCAGAGGGCGAATTGGTCGCTAGCCCCGAAGGGGCGACAGCGAGATTCATGCTAGCCCATTAAACCGGCGGCAAGAGGCAACAACTGCGAAAGCCACCTACATCGGGCACAGTAGTATTGATGCGACGTTGTACGCATAAAAAAACTCCGGCAGAAATTCCACCGGAGCTTCGTTGGTTTGTGTGTGCGACAGTATGCGGTATTAACGCTTACTGAACTGAGTACCACGACGGGCACCATGCAGACCGGGCTTCTTACGTTCTTTCATTCGTGAATCACGTGTTAGGAAGCCATCATCACGCAGCGGCTGGAAATGCTCTTCGTTGTGGCTCACCAGAGCCCTCGCCAAAGCCATGCGGACGGCTCCAGCTTGCCCAGTGATGCCACCGCCAGTCACGCGAGCAATCACATCGACGCTCGACGCCTGTTCGACGTGTTCAAGCGTTTGCCGGACGGCAGTCTGATGTTGTACCGTTGGAAAGAACTCTTCCAAGGTGCGGCCGTTGATCGTAATCTTGCCGGATCCCTCACGAACCCGAACACGAGCTACGGAACTCTTCCGACGACCAGTGCCAAGAGCGTCGCCGTTGATCTTGTCTTTCTTAACTGCAACCATAACAGCCGTTTATCTCTCTGTAATTCTGCTTTTCGGGAAGCCGGTAGCGATGCCTAACTGAGCTTCTTGCCCACCTGGATCGTTTCAACTTGCTGTGCCTGATGCGGATGCTCTTCGCCTGCATAGACTTTCAGCTTCGCAAGCATCTTTGTCGCCAGCTTGTTTTTAGGAAGCATCCGGCGCACCGCGTGAATGATCAAATCTTCCGGCTTACGCTCCTGACGGTCAGCATAACTTTCCAGCCGCTGGCCAGTGTAGCCGGTGTACCAAGCGTAGTGACGGTGCTGCATCTTGGAACCGGTCATGACGACCTTTTCCGCGTTGGTCACCACTACGAAATCGCCGGTGTCGACGTGCGGTGTGTAAGTCGGACGGTGCTTGCCCATCAAGATGACAGCAATATCGCTGGCCAAACGGCCTAGTACCTGGTCTGAGGCGTCAACGTGAAACCACTTCTTAGGAATCTCGTTTGGCTTCGCGACGGTCGTTTTCTTGATCAAAGACATGTTAAACTCAGGCTCCACCCAGCAATTTGGGCAGGGAAACTAGTGTACGTTTGTTGAGGTCACGTCCAACTGGCACCAGAATTTTACTGGTCCGAATGGCGCGTAGATCCTCCGCCGAATTGGAAGCTGCGAAGTTTATCGGTAACCCCCACGTTCTGCAAGTCATGTTCCACAAACAGGTTTGAGGTCACCGAGAGTGAACCGTGCCAAGTGACTCTTCATCGGTCTGTATCGCCGTATTCATCCTTCCGTACCAGTCCAGAGTCGCTCAGTATTGATGCCATTCCTGCCACTCAGTTCAGGATCGCTCGACAAGAGCTTTTGCCTGCTTTGCCCGTGCGGGCAGCTAGTTCCACCACAATCGCCTGGCAAAGGGCAATGACACCTTGTCGTTACTCTTGCTCGGGATACAACATGTGGGCGAAGGCTACGTATGGATTCCAAATTCCGGATTCTCCCAACCAGTGAACCTGTGCAAGCGGTGCAGTAGCACGGCGAACCGGCACGTTACAAACTGCGTACGCCTACTACGCGAGAGTTTTGCCGTGCGGTTTGCACCACCGTGGTCACATAGGCTGGGTGGTCACACAGTCCTGATGTCCATACGGGATTTGGTGGTCACAGCACCTTGGTGTTCGCTGTGCATGGGATCCGCGGTGACCCGCCGTCTCCCAGGCCGAGGGTGTTCCGTCGACGGCACCAGCATTTCGCACTGACGAATCACATTACAGTTGACAGACAACACGTTTCCGAACTCCGGAGGATGTCTCGAGGTATGTCAGCAGATCAAGCAACGGCAGCCAGTCAAACCGACGCTCGCAAGAATGTCGGGCGTCCGATGATCGAAGCCATTGGGCTGTCCAAATTCTATGGCCCTTTCGCAGCCGCGCGTGACGTGAACTTTCACGTCAGCGAAGGCGAGTTGGTGGCATTTCTGGGGCCCAACGGCGCCGGCAAGAGCACGACGATGAACGCGTTGACCGAAGCCGAAGTGGAGGCGGTCGATAAGCTTTTTGCAACGCTCGACACCCGGACCCGGCGGTGGACACTGCCCAGCTGGGGGCCGGTTCTGCTAAGCGATACTGTGGGCTTTATTCGAGATCTACCGCACCACTTGGTTGCTAGTTTCCGGGCAACGCTGGAAGAAGCGCGCGAAGCCGACTTGTTGTTGCACGTTGCCGATGCGAGTAACCCAAACGTACTCGATCAAATTTCATCGGTTTACGACGTGTTGCACGACCTCGGAATCGAAGAGAAACAGACCCTGTTGGTTGTCAACAAAATGGATGTCCCAGGTGCAGCCGAGCGCCTACAAGTTGTCCAGAACCGTTACCCTCATTCGGTCGCCATTAGCGCTCGAAGCGGCGCGGGGCTGGATCAACTGTCCCGCCGCGTAAGTGCGGCGCTCAGCGAGGGTTTTGTCACGCTAAGTGTTCGCTTGGACGTATCCGACGGCAAGACGATGGCCTGGATCGCAAAAGTCGGCGAGGTGGTTAGCAAGCAATTCCACGATGACCACGTCGAAATTCACACGCGGATGCCCGTGCGAAGTGTCGGAAAACTAAGGCGCGGCGGCCACGAGATCGAAGTCTTGAAAGGCAAAATACCCGAGCCAGGCCCCGTAACGGAAGCATGGGAAGAGCAGTTGCCAACCAGCGGTCAGGCCATGCCCGGCCAATCCCAGGCCGAACCTCCCCCAATCGAAGGCGAAGTCGCGTAGCCCTAATGCGCCCAGCCAAAGGCTCTGTTGCAAGCTTTCTTACAATCATTGCCGACGAGGCGTGATGCTGCTGGCGCGAAAGCGTGCGGTTTCTCTTGCAATTGTTCCGCGATCTGTTGGTTCCCGCGCCCCTACCTTGCCACAGTCGTTGTTCGTGCCTACGTTACCAGTCGCTCAAGTCGACTCGTACGGTAACCAGGCATGCAATCATCAACGCAAGACGTCACACCAAAATCGCCGGACACCACTGGGCCGGAGACGGCCTATGAGGCTTACCAGCGCTTAAAGATAGCAGCGGAAAGCGAAAACACTGCCCTGGAACAGACCATGACGAAGTTGCTCTGGCTGCGAACGGCGTTGTTCTTATCAACTGCATTTTGTCTCGGCTTTGGCTACTTTAGCTCCGGCGCACCACCGCTCCTACGATATGGCGGATGGATTCTTGCATTCGGATTCCTAGTGGCAATCCTGTTTCACGAGCATTTTCGCCTGCGTCTGCTGGCCTGCAAGGCTCGGCAGCAACTCTATCGGGAGCTAATCGCTCGACTTGATCGCAATTGGGAACAAGTTCCTGAGTCCGAGTTGCTGCCCGAATTCCGCGACATGCATATCGCGGACGATTTGGATGTTGCCGGTGGCGCAAGCCTGTTAAGCCTAATCAGCTTGGCGGTTACACTGCCCGGGCGTAGGTGTTTGCAATCGTGGCTCGCAGAAGTGCCCGCTTGGGAGGATGTGCGAGCGCGCCAATCGGCCGTTCAGCGGATTATTCCA
>DNPC01000408.1 GCA_003501565.1 Planctomycetaceae bacterium
GGGTGCTCCCGGAAGCGGCCGCCCCGTTCGCGATGGACTTCCGCCAAGTCAGCAACGCTCGCAAATCCCCCCTGCTGGACCGAGATCGGCAGTCAGTGAATTGCTTGACTCACTCAACAAACGTCCATAGCGAGAACACAACCTCGCCCCCCATCCCGGGGCAGCGATGGTGACTGCCTGCCTATTAACTAGGCAACCGCTGCTGAATCCTTAGACAATCGTGTCCCGATTGGCCTACAAACGGATTTCTCAAAACTTTTGTAAAGCACCTCTTTCGGTGCGTTACGCGGCCTTATCGCCCCGCATTGCCCCACCAGAGCGCACAAAGCGATGGTGCGGCCACGCGAAACTCACAATTTCGATTGAAATTTGATCTTCAGCGAGTTTTTGGCATCCACTCTGCTTAGTCGAACGCTGAGTCAATGATTTGATTCGATTGCGACCAGCTTTGCGGGGTGAGAGCCGAGGAGCGGTGCCAGCCGGCTACGGATTTTAACTGTGGTCGTCTGCAGTATGCCAAGGATTACTGTAGTTAAGATTGGCCGGAAGTAGATCGAAGAGTATAGATTTACTCGTACCAAGGGAGTTGACTGAGAAGAAGCATTTGCAGTTTCAGTGCGTGCCACTTGGTGGAGCGTACTGAAGAGACGTTGCAATACTTTACGCCCCGACGCTGAGGTGACTTAGTTGGTCGAAGGATTCGGCCTTTTGCGAAGGAACGCGGACAACCATCAGCCGTCAGTATTATTGTTTCGCCCATAGCTTGCCGCCCGCAGGTTATGGGCGTTTCTTTTTGCGCGATCTGCAACGTTTACGAGCCGCGACTTGACCGAAAACGGTTGCGGCTTAAAACATGGGGCGCGGCGTCCGCTTTCGCTTGGGCGCTCATGATGCAGCGTCGGCCATCTCACGCGCGATTTTGAAGCCTGCTGGTTCCAAGTCAGTGGCTAAATTGTCGTTCGAGACCGCCCTACTCCGCTGCACGAACTCCGCTGTACGAACTCCGCTGAGCCTCCTTCAAAAAGCCTTGCTGTGCCTGACAATCGACCAATTCGCCGCGCCATCATTTCCGTCAGCGACAAACTTGGATTGGTCGATTTCGCTGCAGGACTACAAGCCTGCGGCGTCGAAATCTATTCAACCGGTGGTACTCGCAAACACCTCGAAGACAACGGGGTGGATACGCTGGACGTCTCGGAGTACACCGGCTTCCCGGAAATGATGTCGGGGCGTGTGAAGACTCTTCACCCCAAGATCTTCGGAGGCATCTTGGCACGTCGCGACAACATCGATGACCTCAATTCGATGCAGGACGAAAATATCGTCAGTTTTGAGCTTGTCGTTGTAAATCTCTACCCCTTTGAGGCCACGGTCTCGAGGCCCGACGTCACCATTCCTCAGGCGATTGAACAGATCGATATCGGTGGCCCTAGCCTCATCCGCGCTGCTGCCAAAAATCACCGCTGGATGACCGTCGCAACGCGGCCGGAACAGTACAGTGCAATTTTGTCGGCCATCGAAGAGGAAGGCTCTACGACGCTTGCCATGCGGCGCAAGTTGGCCAGCGAAGCATTCACGCTAACTTGCAACTACGATCAAGCCATCGCAGACTATTTTCGCAGTGAGTCGGCAGACGGCGAATTTCCAGTTCAGTTGAACGTTCGATTGGAACGCAAGAACCAACTACGGTACGGTGAAAATCCGCATCAAAAAGCTGCGGTCTATCGCATTCCACGCGACTCATCGGCCAGTGTCGTAAATGCTCGTCAAATACATGGCAAAGAACTGTCCTATAACAACCTTTTGGACCTGGATAGTGCGTTGTCCATTGCCACTAGCTTCGCGCAGCCCGCTGGCGTTGTGATTAAACACAACAATCCGTGTGGAGCGGCGACGGCTGAGAAACTGGGGGATGCTGCCCGGGCGGCGCTGGACGGAGATCCGGTAAGTGCGTTTGGCAGCGTCTTGGCATTCAACCGAACCGTCGATGTGGATACCGCCGAGGTCTTGGTGGAGCCTGATCGATTCATTGAAGCAATTATCGCACCCGATTTTGCTGCTGGAGCGGTTGGGATTCTAACTACTCGACCAAAATGGAGAGAAAACGTTCGCTTGATGCGCGTCGGACAGATTTCCGCCCGTCCCGACGATTTGTCCATCCGCTTCCTGAACGGCGGAGCACTGGTACAAGAGTCGGACAGCCTGCCAGGTATGCGTGCAAATTGGCGGGTCGTTAGTGAGGTGGGTGTCGAAGACGAACTTTGGCCAGACCTCGAGTTCGCTTGGGAGATGGTGCGGCACGTCAAGAGCAACGCTATTGTGCTGGCTCGCGAAACGTCGCTAATTGGTGTAGGCGCGGGGCAGATGAGTCGCGTGGACAGCACAGAAATCGCGATTCGCAAAGCGGGTGATCGAGCGGATGGCGCGGTTTTGGCCTCGGATGCGTTCTTCCCTTTCCCTGACAGCATACACGCAGCCGCAGAAGCTGGTATCATCGCAATCGTACAACCAGGCGGTTCTCGTCGCGATTCTGAGGTGATTGATGCGTGCAATCAGCATGACCTGACAATGGTCTTTACCGGCGCTCGCCATTTTCGTCACTAATCAAGACGGCTTCCTGAACGACAAGCTAACCTCCGACGTGAAGCTCGCTTGCGCCAAGCGTTCTGGGGGCTGGCCGTTAAGCCGAACCAGACCCTTCGGAACTGCCCCACCGCCTATTCCACTGAACACAACTCGCAGAATCACCTGCTGAGCTACTCTGCTGATCACCGCCCAATCGTTGCAAACT
>DNPC01000877.1 GCA_003501565.1 Planctomycetaceae bacterium
GGCTGATGTTCGATTCAAGGTTTCCCGATAGGTTCTTAGCCCAAGCAGCCGCTAGATCCAGTTGAGATAAGCCCTAGGATCTCAGCTCGCGATGACAGGTTGTCTCGAAATACCCCACGCATCGCTGACGTGGTACACGAGCTTCCTGGCTTGCGGATCCCACGAATGGTCATGCACGAGTGGCTCGATTGAATCACGACTGCAACTCCACGAGCTCCGCAGTGCGATTCGACCAGGTCAGCGATGGTCTCGGTCATTCTTTCCTGAACCTGCGGGCGGCGTGCCACGTCTTCTACCACGCGCGCTAACTTGCTGAGTCCGACGACCTTTCCGTCGGGCAGATAACCGACATGTGCCTTTCCGGTGAACGGAAGCAAATGGTGTTCGCACATGCTGCAGAACTCGATGTCCTTCACCAAGACGATCTCGTCATAAGCTTCTGAGAAGACTTTTTCGAGGTGAATTGATGGGTCTCGATGAAGGCCTGCAAACATCTCCGCATACATTCTCGCCACGCGATCGGGAGTTTCGAGCAGCCCCTCGCGATCGGGATCCTCGCCAACTGCGGCCAAGATCTCGCGAACGGCCCTCGCGATGCGGTCATGATCAACAGGTGTGTCTTGGCTTACTGTATTGTCTGGCATTTGCTGCTTAGTTAGTGATCGAGAGAGCTGCCCGGGCGTAGGGGCTGCAAGGTTTAGGGCTGGCACTCACTCATTGTTTGCATAAAAAACAACCACGCCGAAAGTTGTGAGCTCAGCGAGCTGTCTAGCTGTGCGCGCGAATTCGAAACGTGAGGGCTGGCTATTCTTGGTGTGAGGCCCATTCGGGCAAATCCGCTTCAAAGCTAACAGCTTGTTCTGTGGTAGGGTGAACAAAGCTGATCGAACGGGCGTGCAAGCACATCGGTGGTGCAGAAGCGAGCAGCGTGCCAGCGTTCTCAGCACCCGTCTTATGTTCTGGCAAATAGATGGGATCGCCAACGATGCTATGGCCCATATGCCACAAGTGGATTCGAATCTGATTGGTGCGTCCGGTGATTGGCCGGGCTTCTACCAAACTGGTGCCGTCAGCGTCGCGAATTAGAACACGAAATTGCGTCTGTGCTGTGTGCCCTTCGGGATCGACTTGGCGAATCCCACCGTGTTGTGGGGCTTTTGCGATGCGAGCATCGCAGCTGTAAGTTTCCCATTCGGGATGGCCATGAACACGAGCGACATACACCTTTTTCACAGTCTGATTGGCAAATTGATGCCCAAGCAGTTTCGCGGCGCGTTGGCGGCGGCACAGCACGACGGTGCCCGATGTGTTTGCATCTAAGCGATGCGCCACTCGAAGTTTGTCGTTTTCATAAACGGTGCCCAGGATCCATGAAAGCGTGTTGCGATTGAAGCGTCCGCTGGGGTGTGTGGGCAGCGGTGCGGGCTTATTCACTACACAAATGTCATCGTCTTCATGCAACAGAACGACGTCCGTTGCAATATCGGGTTCAATCGTTGCTTGCAATTTCTGTTCGAAGCAGTCGCCGTCGCGTATTACGGTTTCAGGTTTGATCGGCCGTCTTTGCTGCCAATTACTGCTCACGTGAACAATATCTTGGTTTTCGATCCACTCACGCCACTTGGATTCGCGAATTCGAGGATTGCGAGCGGTTAGGAACTCGATGAGCTTGCTACCGGCACAGCGGCGTGGAACAAAGATGTGCCGAACGTTCTCATACTCAGTGCTGCCCGGTTGCGAACGCGCGAGATCTAAAATCGCTTTTTTACGCAGAGCAAACTGTTGCGCCTTGATTGATTCTGGCGATCGGTAGCAGTGAGGGCAGGATTCGCCGCGAACGTATCGAGGATCACGAGTATCAGCTTCCGTCAAAACGGCTTGGCATGCGAAACAAAGCAGATTGCCGGTTGGCTTGAGGTTATGGTCGAGCGCCACGCGATTGTCGAATACAAAACACGAGCCGTCATAGTGTGCTCCGCCGCACTCCTCGAAGTACTTGAGGATTCCGCCCTCGAGTTGGTAAACTTCCTCGAAGCCTGCTTCCTCCATAAGCGGGCCAGCTTTTTCGCAGCGGATACCTCCGGTGCAAAACATGACCAACGGCTCCTGCTTGGCCTCGGAAGGAAGTTGGCTAATTGCTTCCGGGAAATTCCGGAAGTTATCCAGGTCCAACAAATCGGCACCTCGAAAACTTCCCAGTTCATACTCGTAGTCGTTGCGGACATCCAAGAGCCGCACACGTTTTCCTTCGTCGAGCCATTTCTTCAGTTCGCGAGCTGGCAGCTTCGGGCTGGTTCGCTCGCCAGGAGCAATCCCATTTACACCAAAGGCGATAATCTCCTTTTTGAGACGGACGAGCATCCGGCGAAACGGCTGTTCGGCAGAGTAGCTGTCTTTCGTTTCCAGGTCCGCGAATTCGGGGTGTGTCCGCACTTGATCCAGGAATGTCCGCAATCGTGGCTCTTCCCCGGCTAGGAAGAGGTTGATGCCCTCTTTGCTTAGAAGGATCGTTCCCTTGAGCTCGGCGGCGTCGGCTGCGGCCTTTAGTTCTGTTCGCAGACCCTCTAGGTCCGCAACTGGCACAAATTTGTAGGCCGAAACGTTAAGGAACTGTGCCATTGGGGGGGAAGTGGCGGGAGCGGAGGCCGAGGTGGTCATTTTTCGAATCATCTGCAGAGTTCAAGAGCGGCCCGAATCACGGCAACGCGGCAAGTGCAAATGCGATTCGAACCCTTCAACATCCCACTAATTGTCCCGCTGCCTG
>DNPC01000614.1 GCA_003501565.1 Planctomycetaceae bacterium
GACCATCGTCAATTTGCCGCGGCGCTGGCGGGCAGCGTCGGCGGCCAGCCGAAAAATGCGTTCAATTTCATGGGTTTCATAGACCATCGTGCTTTCGGCCCGCTCGCCACCGTCTGGCAACTGGGTCTTGGCAGATGGTCCAAAGTAGATTCCCCCAGTCAATTCGCGAAAAAAGAGAATATCGGTTCCTTCTACGATTTCTCGTTTGAGCGGCGATGCGTCGATAAGCTGGGCGAAAGGCGTGATTGGACGCAGGTTCGCGAACAGCTCGAGCTCTTTGCGTATTTGCAAAAGTCCCGCCTCTGGACGCGTCTTCGCGTTAGGGTCATCCCATTTTGGCCCCCCAACTGCGCCCAGCAACACCGCGGTACTGTCCTTGCAGGCCTCGATCGTTTCATTTGGCAACGGGGTGCCTGTTGAGTCGATCGCGATGCCGCCAATGATGCACTCTTGGAAGGAAAAGCTGTGCGAGAATTGCTCAGCTACGCTTTGAAGCACACGTTTGGCTTGCTCAATAATCTCAGGGCCAATCCCGTCACCAGGAAGTAAGACGAATGATGCGTCCAAGATAGGGTTCGCTTGTGTTAGTTGAGAAAAGAACAAACATGCGTTGATGAGCGGCTAGAAGCTAGCCGACAATGACGCACTCAGTCGATAAGCTTTGAAGGACAGCCAGCCCGGTTTTTCGCTCACTGACGCTCAAATGAAAGGTCTATAAACGTTACTTACCGGATTTTTTCCATTCGCTGATGGGAGTTTCTTTGTCACCGTCGCGGATGAATGGTTCACGAACTTGTTCGCCCTTTGCAGGTGCGATCGGACGAACCCAAATGTTTCGAAATCGCACTGGATTGCCGTGATCTTGTAGACTGATAGGACCTTTGTCGCTATGCGGAATGTACTTTGGTGGACGATTGAATGGTGTGTCACCAAGCAGTTCAAAGTGGTTGAGGATCACGGCTCCGTTGCAAATGGCTGTAATGTAGGCCGGTGATTTTAGGCTGCCATCTTCCTCAAATCGCGGTGCAGTCCAGATGATGTCATAAGTATTCCACTCGCCGGGGCCCCGGTTGATGTTCACCATGGGGGGCGTTTGCTTGTAGATTGCGCCGGCCTGGCCATCAAAGTAGGTTTTGTTGTTGTAGGAATCGAGGACTTGAATCTCATACTTGCCCATCAAGAATACACCGCTATTACCGCGGCCTTGTCCGTTGCCTTTGACTTCTGACGGTGAAGACCATTCGATGTGCAGTTGGCAATCGCCGAATTCCTCTTTACTGGTAATGGGGCCCTTACCGGCGTAGATAACTCCCTCTTTAACGGTCCAGTTTTCTCCGTTCTTCCAGTTGTTCAGGTCCTTGCCGTTGAACAGCACAATGGCATCGGAAGGCGGATCTGAGTTTTTCTTGCCAGGTGAAACGATCGCGGGTTCTTCCCACTTGATACCGTTGAGGTATTCGTCGGCCAGCGCGGAGTTTGAGGAGGAGAAAACAATACTGGCGGCAAACGCAGAAACGATGGTGAGGCAGGTCCGGAACATGAGTGGGTCCTCAGTAGAAGCACGGTTAGAAAGGTGGGGGGCGGCCAGCGTTCTTGCCGCGATGCGTATTATCTTCGCCCACTCACCGCTGAGCAAGGGTAGCAGAGAAATGCGTAGGCATACGCGGCAACACACTCGTCCAACAGCGAGTGCCTAGAGAGAAAAGCATCAAAGACGCTCAAACGAAGAACGCGGAGGCTCAGAGAAATCGCCCGCAAAGAAAGTGGATCTGCCGATGCTATCGCGGCGGCAGGCTTGCAGCGAGTGCGATATACTTCGCAATCACCGTTGGCAGATCGAGCGGTAAGATTTCTATGGTGGTTCTGACTCCTCTGGCGATTCTGAGTAACAAATGGGCAAGATTCGAGCGGGAATAGTAGGCGTAGGGTTCATGGGCTGGATCCACTACTTGGCCTATCAACAATGTGAAGAAGTAGAACTAGCCGCGTTTTGTTCGCGCGACTCAAAGAAGAGGGCAGGAGATTGGACCGGAATTCATGGTAATTTTGGTCCGCCAGGTGAGCAGATAGATGTGTCGGAGTTGGCAGCCTACGAATCGCTCGACGCTCTGCTGGCAGATGATAGTATCGATCTAGTTGACATTTGTTTACCTCCGAATTTACATGTTGACGCAGCATGTAAGGCTCTGGCGGCTGGCAAGCACGTTTTGTGCGAAAAGCCACTTGGCCTGACTACGGAAGACTGCGATCAAATCCTGGAGGCTGCTGCGAAGCATGATCGTCTCGTTATGGTTGCCCAAGTCCTCCCGTTCATGGGCGAATTCCAATATGCCTATGATCAAACACAGGCAGGGCAGCTCGGAACACCACGACGAGCTTACTTCAAACGCGTGATTTCGCCGCCAGACTGGATTCCAGACTTTTTCAATCCTAAGACCGTCGGCGGTCCACTGATTGATTTGCACGTGCACGACGTCCATTTCGTACGGCTTCTGTTCGGCTTGCCGAAACGGGTGTTGGCAATCGCTGAAATGCAGGACGGAGTAGTCAGATTCTGCCACACGCTGATGGAATTCGAAGATCCAGATGTGATTGTCAGTACGTCCAGTGGCGTTAGCGAGCAGACAGCTCGGCCGTTTTGCCATGGCTTTGAGATTCAGTTTCAATCCGCGGCGATGCAGTTCGAATTGTCTGCATTGACGGATGGTGCAGCTGTGTTGCCGCTGCATGTGTTAGGGCAAGATGGTCACCACCACACTCCTGAGTTGGCTGGCGATGGCGAGATTGCGGCTTTTGCCTCGGAGATTTCGGCTGCGGCAAACTCAATTGTG
>DNPC01000292.1 GCA_003501565.1 Planctomycetaceae bacterium
AGAGTCTCAGACTGTTCATCGGATTGGGCCCGTCGCGCCGCGCGAAGAGCAGCCAAGTCGACGGCCTTGCTCTTTTCGACGACACGCACAAGCGTCCATCGTTTCAGCCGACTCAGCGGACGACTCTCACGGATCTCGACAGTGTCGCCGTGGGCAGATTCGTTGTTTTCATCGTGCACGTGGCATACTGTTCGGCGCTTCACGAACTTGCCGTACTTGGGGTGCTTCACCGTACGGTTGATCTCAACACGTCGTGTTTTCGCTGATTTGTCGCTGGTGACGACGCCTATTTCGACTCTGGCTGGCATGTGAAACCCGGAAATTCTCTAATTGTCTAACTTGCGGACGCGGCTTTATCTTTGGCACGCTCGGATTGCAGTGTTTTCACGCGAGCGATCAAGCGACGGTTTCGCCGAATCTCCGATGGAGAATCTAGTTTTTCCGTCTGTGCTTGAACTCGCAGATGGAACAACTGGTTGGCCGCATCTTTGGCCGTCAGCTCGAGCTGCTCGTCGCTCATCTCGCGTAGTTCGCTAATCTTCATCTCAAAACCTCAGTCGCCACGGCTCTGTGCCGCGGCTTGTCTTCGCTGGTAAGTGTCACTGCTACGAAGGGGAACAATTACGCTGGTCGCCGAGCAACCAAACGAACAGGAATTGGCATTTTGGACGCCAGTCGTGCGAAGCAGACCTTCGCTTGCTGCTCAGTTACCCCGGCCAATTCGTAAAGGATCGTACCCGGCTTCACGACTGCAACCCATGCTTCCGGCTCCCCCTTACCCTTACCCATCCGAGTCTCAAGCGGCTTGGAGGAAACGGGCTTGTCAGGGAAAATACGGATGTAGAGTCGGCCCTCGCCACGCACGTACTGTTGTGCAGCGATACGACCGGCTTCAATTGTCCGGGCTTTGATCCAGCCACCTTGCATTGCCTGCAGTCCAAAATCGCCGAAGACGACTTTGTTACCGCGAGTCGCATTACCTTTTATGCGACCTCTTTGGCTTTTTCGATGCTTGACCCGCTTGGGCATCAGAGCCATCGCTGCCGTCTCCCGCGTAAGAACCTTGATTTATCCAAACTTGTATTCCGAGGTTTCCCTGAGGTGTTTGCGCCTCACAGAAACCGTAGTCGATCTTGGCTTGCAGGGTGCTGAGCGGCAAAGAGCCGGCACTGGCCTTCTCACGCCGAGCCATTTCGGCCCCACCGAGACGTCCAGCAAGCTGAACTTTGATGCCTTTCGCACCCGCATCCATAGCTGATTCGAGGGCCCGCTTCATCGTTCGACGGAAATTCGCACGCCTCATCAATTGGGATGCAATTTCGTCTGCAACCAGTTGCGCCTGCAGCTCCGGTCGAGCGATTTCCTCAATCTTGAGGTTAACTCGCCGGCCGATCAACGACTGCAGTTCTTCCTGCAGCTTCTCTACGTCTTGTCCCTTTTTCCCGATGATTAGACCGGGACGAGCAACGAACAACATCACACGAACTTCGTCGCGGGTGCGTTCGATCTCGATGCGGTCAATGCCCGCATTCTTGTACTGGTTTCTGAACTTGCTGTCCGGGTGATGCTTGATGAATTTACGCACCTTCTGGTCTTCAACCAGCAAGTCCGCAAACTCCTTCTTCGAGGCATACCAGCGGCTCTTCCACCCGGTTACTACGCCCGTTCGGAAACCTACAGGATTTACCTTTTGTCCCATACCAAAACTCGCTCAATTCAATTTCGCCACTCTTGTGGCTGTAATGTGTGTTCGATAGTGGATGCTACGCTTCGTCAATCGATTCGAGCTCAATCCGAATATGAGCGGTACGGCGTAGGATACCGAACGCCATTCCGCGAGCTCGCGGCCTAATTCGTTTGAAAGTCGGGCCGCCGTCGACGCGTGCATCAACAACCACCAACCGCTCTGGGCTGTGCGACACGCCACGGTTCTGATCAGGATCCTGGGCGTTACCTACCGCACTCTTGATGACCTTTTCCAACATCCGAGCGCCACGATTCGGCTGATACTTCAGCAAATCCAACGCCTCATCAGCAAACTTGCCACGCACCAAATCTGCCAAAGGCCGCACTTTGCGTGCGCTGATTCGAGCGTATTTGTGAGTTGCTTTGAACGCCATGGCCTAAAACCTTGTTGTCGTCTTTGTTTCGTTTCGCCGAGTGAATTGCTACGTCTTTTGCTTAGCTGCGTCTCGTTTTACTTCGCGGTGTTTGCTTCGCTGTACTCGCCAAGCAATCCGGGAAAACCGCTTACTTCTTGCCCTTGCCAGTGTGGCCACGGAAGGTTCGCGTCGGTGCAAATTCACCCAGCTTGTGACCTACCATGTCTTCGGTGACCAAAACCTTCAGGTGCTGGCGGCCGTTATGAACCATGAAGGTCACCCCAACAAACTCCGGTACGATCGTGCAGCGCCGCGCCCATGTAGTGATCGGTTCGTGAGAACCGGATTCCTGCGCCTTCACGACCTTGCCGTAAAGTCGAGGGTCTACAAATGGCCCTTTTTTGGTGGAACGTCCCATAGCCTGGCTCTAACTCAATTCTCGGTTGTTTTCGTGAATCTAAAGTCTCTGAATCTACTGCGTGTCTTTGCGTTGCAGACAGCTACGCCCTGAAGACATTACTTCAGGTTCAGTTGACCGTAACGCTTACTCTTTCGACGCCTAACGATCGACGAATTCGAAGGCTTGCGTCGTGCTCGAGTCGAACCACCCTTGGTCGGCTTACCTTGAGGCGTAACCG
>DNPC01000288.1 GCA_003501565.1 Planctomycetaceae bacterium
GACCATCAGCGAAGGCCACGGTCGCGCCGCCTGAGTGGGAGCCTCCGATTGCGGTTGGAGCACCTTGGAGAGTCGGTCCTCCGGGCTGCCCGGTTAGTTTCGTGAAATCGATGTCGGCTGGTTCGGTCCAGTACCGTCCGATGGTTGCTACTTCGACGACTAATAGCGTTCGATCATTGCCATCAGTTATCGAACGAGGCCCCAGCGGCCCTGTGTCCGGAAACAATGTTCCCTTGCCCGTAAGCAGGACATAGTTGCTTTCTGACGTGTCGCTACCGAGCGCGTTGGATGGGGACGCAAATAACGCTGGCATGAGAGTGATCAGAGACGCATTTTGAGCGGAGTCCCAGGGCTCGTCCAATTGAAACTCTGCGTGTAAGTTTTCCTGGCCGAGGTAGGGTAGGAGCAAAACGCGCCAGGAATAAAGTGGGTTCCCATCAGCATCGCGAACCGTCGGCGTTGGATACGTTCCATGCTCGGCCGCATAAGCATTGAGAGCGACCGCGATTTTCTGCAAGTTGGATTTACATGCTTGTCGATCGCGAGTTGCTTTGAGGGAAACGACCGAAGGCCACATGACGTAGAGTACGATGCCTCCGCCAACCAAAGCTAGGACCGCAAGGACTGAGACTTTGGCAATCAAGGCGAGTGTCTTCGACTTGATTGCACGCCCGGGCCGTGCCTGAGTAGCCGCACTCGGTGCCGGTCCGGTGGGCAACGTGCTAGCGAGTGGTGAGTCGTGTGTTGCTTGGCCGGTCGACTGGCTACTTGGCGATTGGCTAGTTGGCGTAGAATCCTTGCGCAGATGGGAAGGGTAGTGGACCTTGATCGGCTTGCCGCAGCTAACGCATGCACCTTCCTGGCCAGCCACAGAGTCGTCGACCAGGGTTTTCTTGAAGCAGTGTGGGCAAGTAAATTCGAAGGCCATAACCTACGACTCTGGAGGAAAATGCGGACGAGAAAATAACAGGTCAATCGGGCGATAGCGACGAGTATGACGGCGAGCCGAAAAACTGCAGTCGTGATCGGATCCAACAAATCACTTGGCTTCCGAGTGTGCTACCACCCAGTAGTGTGCATTGTAGACCAACAGGCTGCTATGAAGCTCGTCACCAGCGAAATTCTTCAGGCGTTTGCAGCGTGATGTGAGCCTATTGGCAAGTTCGGCAGATCCTAAGAAGTCTTACCAAGAAAGCTGTACTATGCGAGCTGTTGTGCAAAGAGTGTTACGCGCCTCGGTGTCGGTCGATGGTGAGGTCGTCGGTGCGATCGATGGTGGTATGGCCGTGCTGCTTGGTGTCGAGGATGGAGATGGCCAGAGCGATGTCGCTTACATTGCCAAGAAGCTAGCAGGTCTGCGGATTTTTTCTGACCCGGCCGGACTGATGAACCTGAGTGTTCATGATATCAGTGGTGCGATATTGTTGATTAGCCAATTCACGCTCTTGGGAGATGTTCGCAAAGGAATGCGTCCCAGTTTTACCGGGGCAGCTCGTCCCGAAGATGCGAGAAAGCTCTATGAAGATGTTCGCACACGGCTAACCGATGCGGGATTGGAAGTTGCAACGGGGCAGTTCCAAGCTGACATGAAGGTTGAGCTTGTTGGTGATGGTCCCGTTACGATTCTGCTAGATAGCCGCAAGTTGCTCTAGTGCAGCGCTGGGCTCAGCTTCAAGCGTCGGATTGAGCTTACCTGTAGGGATGTCATAGACATCTGTGACTCAAACGCGTTAGCGTTGTATCTCCTTTAGAACGTTGAGGAGCTGCTGAGCGGTGTGCGGAACATCTGGGTTTTGGAAACCGAATTGCGCCATGAATCCTTCGTCTTGGTAAACCAGGAACGTTATTACGCCCAATTTCGTATACGTGGCATAATTGGCCCATCGATCGTTGCCCCACATTTTTAGGGCCGTTCCAAATGATCTCTTAAATGCATACTGGCCACGTTTAAAGTCGACCGACCAAATTTCGTCCAGGATCAGGTGGCTGAGGAATCCCAGAACAACAGCTAGCGTCTTAAAGATCCGTACCGAAGCATCTTCGGAGGACATGACTAAGAACGCAAACATCCCAACAATCGCGGCCGCGGGAAGGCTGTGCCACATCCCACGGTGGACGGTATACCGGCGGAATATCTCAGCCAGGAAAAAGCGTATTGTCACGTATACGAGAGCGGCAGCTAAGACCATGCCCTCATGATCCAAGTTGAATTTCTCAAACCGTTCCACCATGAGCATCGGCACGACGGCCGCTCCCAATGTGGTGGCTTCTCGTAGTGGCCGACCAGAATCGCTATCCAAATCCGGCAGCATCCCGCTGACGCCGCAAAGTCCTCCGGCCAGAATGCAAGTTGTCCAGTCCATGCCCATCTGTTTGCCGGCAAACGCGTAGATTCCACCGGTGGCGAAACTGACCGTCATGTGAGTCTTGAAATCAGCCATTGTCCTAGTCCGCGATGCAAATGCTCGATTTGGGGCAGGGGGGCTAAACCGAGTTTGGGGCGTTGCCGATTCATCAATGGCGTGCCTTCGTTGCGCTGGTTGCCTACAGTTTCCCTGACGCGGAGCTTACCAACCGACGACAACCGAATTGAAGGCCATTTGTTGGAGCCGATGCTAGCATTCCCGCGAGCAAAACGGTGTTCCGGCCCACGGCCGGATTTTGCTACAACCGTTTCACAAAGCCGTTTCGAATTACTTCCCCTATCCTGAGGGTGTCACAGGTGCAGGTCTACGATCTACTAATGCTGATCGTGATAGGCATGGCAACCATTTTCGGTGCCATCAAAGGTTTCGCATGGCAAGTAGCATCACTTGCCAGCGTGATCGTGAGTTACATCGTCGCATATCGGTTTCGATTCGAAGTCGGAGAGATGATTCAGGCCAAGCCGCCTTGGAATCAGTTCCTGGCGATGTTAATCCTGTACGTCGGAACGAGTTTTGTTATTTGGGTCGGCTTCCGACTACTAAGCGGCATGATCGACCGTGTGCGGCTCAAAGAGTTCGATCGTCATTTGGGTGCTGCGTTTGGACTCGCAAAAGGCGGGCTGTACTGTCTGTTGATAACTATGTTTGCGATGAGCCTGCTGGGGCCAAGTCAGCAAGCCGCGATTTGCCATTCACGAAGTGGGTACTACATTTCAGTTGCGCTGGATCGAGGCGCAGGAATCCTGCCTAACGAAATTCACGAAGTCGTCGGACCGTATTTGTCGGGACTGGATGACAAGCTAAACAGTCACGGCCAACAGCTCAGCAATGTGCCGAATGCCGATTCCTCTGAGCACTCAGGGTTTAGTGATGGGATTCGAGATGGAATTCGTGAAGGAATTCGAGACGTTGCTGGCAGCGTTTTCGCAGGCGAAGATGGAATTCTCCAGCGACTGCCATCGCTGCCAGGGGCCAGTAATTCTGCAGGCCAAGGACTCAATACTCCATCAACTCTTGGTCCTTCGACGGCACCGTCACAGTATGGGCAGCCATCGCAGTTTGGGCAGTCAGGTTCCCAGCCCGCGCCGCTTCAAAACAACCAGTATGTGCCGCCACTAGCGCAGTCATCGGGCGCCATCTTGCCGCCGGCAACTGGAAATGCCGCGGGTCAGAACTTTCCGACGACACAACCTTCAGCTGCGCCGCTGAATGGCTACTCAGTTCCGAACTACCCAAATCAAATCTACCCCGATCAGAGCATCTCAGGCCAGAGCATCTCCGGGCAGTCGCAGCAAGGCTCAGTCGGAAATGGGGCATCTATCCTGAGGCCTGTGTCCCCGAACCGCGCGGCCCGAGGCCCTGGCAATCCGCAACGATAAGTTGCTGCATTTGCTGGATCTTCGTTGTCTGCTGGCTGTCCGGTAGGGAGCCATGCTTGGATTTGGGTGCGAGAAAGCGTAAATTGCGTATTTCCAAGCAAAAACCCTATACCAAACCGAACATAAGAAACATTATCGGACGTTGGTCTGAGGGCTGTTCGCACTTATGGTAACCTCGGTTTTCCGCAGTCCAGCAGCGAATTTGACGCGATCTATCCCCCCCGCTGTATCTGTGAGCTAGGGTTGATAACCCCCCGCTCCCTGCGTGTCAAAAGTGGGCGAGTTGCTAACACACAGTTGCCAGCACATCCATGCAGTCCCCGACTTCCAATCTGATTCCAATTAGCCCCGCAGTTCTTGTGGCGGATGTTTGGCCGCAGACTGACGTCTTCCTAGTAAGTTCGCCAACCGAAGCCCCGGTTCTATTCTTTACCGGCACCGATGATTCGGCGCGTCGCAGCGCGGCCGAAAGAGTCGATTCGCTGTACAACAAGCTGTTCATCGACGTTGCCGACGCCCAGCGCTATGAGGCTTTCGTCAGTGACCATTGGCAAGAGATCATAAACAGCGACAAATTGCCTGCGGTTGATCAGGTCGGCCTATTCAGCGAAGTTGTTCGTCATCTGCTCAAGTCAGAGTTCGAGTCCGGAAATGCGGCGAAGATATTGGCTGCTTCCAAAGAGCTTGGTGCCGCAACATGCAATGTCGTTGCAGACTCAGAGATTGCGATTCCGCAGCTCTTAAATGTGCTGCATCACGACTACGGTACTTTCACACATTCGACCAACGTGTCCCTTTTTAGTGTCTTGTTAGCCCGAGAGCTTGGGATGCCCGAGCACGAGTTGCAAGAAATAGCCGTTGGAGGACTGGTTCACGACCTTGGGAAGCTGCAGATTGAGCCTGCAATCCTGAACAAGCCAGGACGACTAACCGATGACGAGTTCCGCGTCGTCAAGCAGCATCCAACGATCGGCTACCGTGAATTGTGCCGTCAGGATCTCAGCTTTGGTCAACTGATGATGGTCTATCAGCATCACGAAAAGATCAACGGCAGCGGCTATCCGGTTGGCTGCGAGGGTGACGAGATTCACCCTTGGGCCCGCATCTGTACCGTCGTCGATGTCTATGAGGCGCTTACGTCCAACCGCCCATATCGCCAGCCAGCCAGCCGTCAAGCTGCGTTAGCGATCTTGAACAATGGTGACGGAAGTGAATTCGATTCTGAGGTCCTGAAATGCTGGCGAATGATGATCGAGAAACTGCCGCAGTAGCAAGCTCAGTGGCGGTGGATTCAATGGTTCGCTCGGCCAAAAAGGCTTCTGCAAAGCATCGTGTAGTGCTTCCGGATGAAATGCGCAGCACTTTCTTTGATGTGAAAGGCTATCTCCCGACAACTGCTTACGAAGCGCGCCGCCAAGCTCGATTGTCGGTACGTAGAGAGGCAAAGATTGAGTTTGAGGATTTGCCGAGCGGCGCTATCAAAGATCTCGATGGTGAACACTACGCGCTGGTGAAGGATTTCTCCCGCGGTGGGATTTCAATTCTGTACCATCAGCAGCTGTTCCCTGAAGACCGTTTTGTCGTCTTTTTTCAGAGTGGCGCTGTGACCGCGTCGGCGGTCCGTTGTCGCAAACTGGGGCCAAGTTGTTACGAGATCGGTGCTCAGATCGTGTGCACGGAGCTCAACGACTGAGGCGACTCGCTGTCTGCCGCGACGTTTCGGTTTGCAGATTATGTTGTTGCCATGGGCTCTGCCTGTGAGTCATCCAAGAAGACTCCCATTGCGCGGAATTTTTCATAGCGGGCGTCGATGAGCTCTTCGGTGGTTTGGCTTGTAAGATCAGCCAGGGTCGAAAGGAGGTAGCTCTTCATGCGGGCCGCCATTTTGTGGTGGTCGCGATGAGCCCCGCCCAGCGGTTCTTCTAGCACATCATCGATGACGCCCAGTTCCTGTAAGTGTGTTGAGGTGAACCGGAGTGCGTCTGCCGCCTTGGGGGCATGTTCGTGGCTTTTCCAAAGGATGCCAGCGCAGCCTTCTGGGCTGATGACTGAATAGTAGGCGTACTGCAAGACTGCGATCCGGTCCCCTACCCCGATTCCGAGAGCGCCTCCCGATCCTCCTTCACCAATTACAACGCAGATGATTGGCGTTTTCAGCTGGCTCATCTGAAACATGCTCTCGGCGATCACTTGTGCTTGGCCGCGTTCTTCAGCACCGACGCCTGGGTAAGCACCTGGTGTGTCAATGAAGCAGATGACGGGCATGTTGAATTTTTCAGCCATCCGCATCTTGCTCATCGCCTTCCGATAGCCTTCGGGATGTGCACATCCGAAATGGCATTTGGCTCGTTCTTTGTAGGTTCTGCCTTTTTGGTGCCCAATCACCATCACCTTGAATTGATCGATTTTTGCGAAACCGCTCAGCATCGCGCGGTCATCACCAAAGTGTTTGTCGCCGTGCAGTTCAACGAATTCGTCAAACGCGAGCTTGAGATAATCTGCTGTGTAGGGCCGATCCTGGTGTCTGGAGACTTGCACCGTCTGCCAAGGCGTCAGATTGCCGTAAATTTCAGCCGTTAGATCGCTACACTTGCGACGTAGTTCGATGATCTGGTTGTCTAGCTGGTCATCAGTGGACTCAGCCTGCCGAGCTTGCTGTACCAGCTGCTGAATTTCATTTTCTAATTCGATGATGGGCTGTTCAAACTCTAATCCGCTCATCGTGCTCCGGTCCCTATCGTGATATTCGGTGTTTCGCTCCTCGGCCTGCTTCGGTTGCCGGCTGGAGCAATTGTGGTTTTGAGGATTTACTTTTGTGGTGCGATGCGTCCGGCTGTTGGGAAGTCATCGAAGACGCTGTGCTCTGGTATTCGTGGCTGTCGCTTGAAAATCCGCGTAGCACGAATCAACTTGATGAGGTCCCACATCGTCTCGGGGCGATCATCGGCTCTTTTCGCCATGGTCGACTTTACTAATTCGGCAAATTCACTGGTCACATTGTCGTTGGCAACCAGCGGCGAAGGAATGGGGGCAGAGATATGTTTGTTGAGCAAATCGTTTGGGTTTTCGCCGGTGTAAGGCAGTTTTCCAGTCAAGCATTCAAACAGAACACAACCAAAGCTGTAGATATCGGCACGTGGGTCGAGGCGTTGGCCACGAATCTGTTCTGGCGACATGTAGCTGCGGGTGCCCTGCACTACTTTGGCTTTGCCGCCGATCAGTTTGCTCAACCCCTTTGGAATTCTTCGCGAGATCGTGAAGTCAATTAACTTGGTTTCACCTTCACGACTGACTAGGAAGTTGTCCGGCTTCACATCACAGTGTACGTAACCTTGTGAGTGCATATGGTAGAGGCCTTCAGCAGCCTGCGTCACAATTTTGTCCAGCATGAAAGCGATCGAATCTGGACCGCGTCGAAGCGCCTGTTTCATATTCAATTCGCTGAACAACTCCAGCACCAGAAATGGAGCTGGGCCGTTGAGAACCAGGTCATACATTCGAATCACATTTGGGTGATTCAGCTTCTTTGCAATTTCGTACTCGATTTTCAACTGGCTCAGTTCAGTTCGGTTGTTGCGATAGTCCTCGCGCAACACTTTGAGAGCATAACGCTCTCCCGTTTCCGCTTCGATCGCCTCCCAGACTTGGCAGGAGCTACCCATCCGGATAAGCCGGGCCAGCCGATAGGGACCTAGAAAGTCACGAGCACGTGTCATAGTCGCTTGCCGATGTCAGGGGGTGTGCCCAGGCCCAAAAGAACCTGTGCGGCCGCAGCCGAGTAAGGCCGATAGCCGCTGGCTCATTCGTGGGCTAGACCGAAGTTCTCTATTTTAGACCAGCTCTGCAAGCCTACCAATGCTTCTGAGCCAAAAAGGGCTGGAGCCTTTGCCGAGTGGGCTGTCGGGTTGGTGCCGAGCGACTGGTACCTAGCGGATTGGCGGATTGTCCCGCAATACCTGCTGATAGACGTCACGGATACGTTGTGTCATTGTTTCGTGCCGAAATTGGTCCGTGAATCGTTCAGCACCATGCTGGCCCAGTTTCCGCCTTAACTCAGGCTCCCGGGCCAACTGACTAATGGCAGCAGAAAGTTGATCTATTGATTTTGGTGGTAAAAGAAAGCCGGTTTCCCCTGTAATGACGACTTCCCTTGCTCCATCAACGTCATAACTAACAACGGGCCGACTAGCGATTAACGCTTGAGGTAGCGTTCGCGCCAATCCCTCGCGAAGGGAGGTGTGTACCAAACAGTCCATGCTGGATAGGTAGTAGGGAATCTTTTCCGGAGAGACCAATCCGGTGAATACGAAGTGATCTGTCAGGCCAAGCCGGTCGATATGGTCGGTCAAGCTCTCTCGCAAGAGCCCATCGCCCACTAACAAGAAACGAACGTTTGGGTTCTGCTCGACGACTTTTGCTGCGGCATCAACTAGGTAGCAATGGCCCTTTAGATTGAAGAGCCGGGCAATTTTTCCGAAGACAATGTGCTCTTCAGAAAAGCCGAGTTCGCGCCGCGACGCGACCCGGTGTTGATCACATGTCGCGAATGGTTCAACATCCATTCCGGAGTAAATCGTTGTGAATTTTTCCGGTGGTGCGACGCGTGCCTCGACCATTAATTTGGTCATCGCATCGGCGACCGATATGAGATGGTGGCAGCGGCGCGCCGCCCAGCGTTCAAGCTGGATGAATAGTCTTCTGGCGACCGCGTTTTGATATGGATGAAACGGTGCACCGTGAACGGTGTGGATCACAGCGGGAACTTTCGCTTTCCAAGCCGTTGCCCTTCCCAAAAAACCGCCTTTGGCGCTATGAGTATGAACCACGTCGGGTTGAAACTCCCGGATGCATTCTAGTATCGCTCGGTAGGCCTGGCGGTCATTGGCGGGGTGGATTGCGCGCTGCAGTTTGTCGATGTGCCGTACGTTTAGGCCCCCTGCCCTGCCCTCGCCTAGCAGTCTTCCTTCGGGCCCCAAGGCTGGTCCCGTGACGAGCAAGACTTCGTCCCCGTATACGTCGGCCAGATCTAAGCAGTTGTGGAGCGTGTTCTCTTGGGCTCCGCCGATAATCATGCGAGTAATGACATGAAGGACTCGCATAAAGATGTGCCGTTCTTGAGAATAAAAGTCGACGTCGTGTTCAGATAGGTTTCGACTGCCAAGTCTTGCCTGCGATCGCCGAGATTGCCAGCGGCGACGCTCGCTCTAGTTTAATCGTAAAGCACCTTGGTCAAGCACAAGCCCTGCGGGGGTGCGGTAGCGCCGGCAACACGACGATCAAGTGCGGTGAAGACCTCGGGAATCCAGTCAGGCTTTGCTCGTCCCACGCCAACCT
>DNPC01000259.1 GCA_003501565.1 Planctomycetaceae bacterium
CGTATCAGGTCATCGGCGAGCGAATCGGCTACCGCGTGCACGCCGGAGAAATCATGGTTCCGACTATGCTCGCCAGGCACTGCAATGGTGCATGCGTTGGCAGCGATTCCAGCTCGCGTTCCATGATGGCTGTCTTCTAGGACCAGCATTTCATTGGACGCGACTTCCATCCGGCGAGCTGCTTCGAGGTAGATATCCGGATGGGGTTTCCCGCGCGGGACATCCTCGGCTGTCACAACAAATGCCACGCGCTGAAGTACCTGGATTTGCCCTAGCACGCGTTCGGCGAACCGGTGTGAACTACTGGTGGCAACGCAGCGTGGAATGTCGTGCTCTTCCAAGAACGCCAATAAATCCATCAAGCCTGGCATGGCTTGCAGTCGTGACGGCAACAGATCAGCAAAGATCACCTCACACTCTGCATCCAATTCAGCAGGGGAATCGGTAAGCCTGTGGGCATCAATCATGACTTGCCAAGCCACGTCACCGGGCAAGCCCATCATTTCGTTCTTTAATTCCGCTGTAAATTGGTGACCACGTCTCTCCAGAATGGTTTCGCCGACGGTCGTGTACAGCTCTTCTGTATTGACCATCAGGCCATCCATATCGAAAGCGACGGCCGAAATCGCAGGTTCCCACAGAAAGTCAGTCACAAGTTATCTTCCCTGTATTGTTGAAGCTTGGCAGTTGATTGGGATGACGTTGGAGTCCAAGCCGTAAACGCGTTTTGCATCGCCTCGAGCCATCTTGATCCTAGCGCCCTAAACTCTAAGGCGTCCAGCCTAAATGGGTAAGGCTACTCGGCAAAGCACTCAAACTCCCAAAGGTGTTCCAGCTTGGTGGGCGGCATGAGCATCGCTAAGGTTTGCTGTCGCAATCCGGCGTCACACTAACCCAGGTCATGATTGTCAACGAGGCCCGTTGATCCCTCAAAACTCAGTGATATCTTGCATGATATGCGGTGTCCGCAATCGCGCTGAGGTGGTCCCTGCAAAGGTGCCATGCGTTGGTGTGGATTTCCTGTCAAGACAATACGTCAAGACAATTCAAGTCGTCGTGACAACTCGTCAAGATACCTGCGCAACACATGTTGCAGGCCGGCGTCAGTTTTAGGGTGATTGTCGGGGCGTGCGCATCGCTGCGCCGCGTTGACCGCAGATCCAGGATTAGGCAATTAGGTGTACTGATAATAGGGAATGGTAATTGGTCGTCGCAAGTGAACGATTGGAAGTTGAGGAGGACCTAACGCGACCGGAAGTGCTCCGGGAGCACTATGTGCCGATGCATTCCTCTGATCTAGTTCGCTATCTGTCCGCTCACCCGGCTCTGCCGAAGGATTCTCAAGCTACTTTTGCACAGTTCGCTGGTTTGACGCTGTCGCTCACACACCACATCTACCGGCAGCGCTACGAGCAGCTGACCGGACTGTATGCACCACTTGACCCTGACAGTGATCGCGTTTTGCTTGAGGTTCCGCTTGACGAAAAACGACAGGCCAGCTGTAGCCGACTTGCTGCAGAGATTCGTGCGGCTGTGGCAAGAGCCAACTATCACCGCCTTTCAGAGGATGACATTCAGCGTGCGCTCAAGGCGGCTAGCCAGTGGGGCGTTCGTATGCGTGTCAATTTCCAAGTGATGGAGCGTATGGAGGTCTACGCCCGCGGGTTTGTAATTGGCAGTCGTGAACACCGAAACTGGAAGACGTTTTTCCGTCGCCGAACTGTAGAAGTTCCGCTCTATCAACGTTTGATGGTCGTATTTCATACACGGCCGGAGGATGAGAATCCGCAATTCGACTATCGCAAGGTCTACCTCCGGTTGTTCAAGAATGTACCGAAGCAAGATATTGATATGATGTTGCCAGCTACTGGCATTCAGATGTCGTGGATAGACCATTCGCGCATCGTCGTGCCAAGTATTTATGCGGCGGCCATGACAATGTGGAGATTTCTTCGCAATGTTCTGCTGTGGACGTTCTTTGGGGTGTTCAAGACGCTGGGGCTGGTCGTCTTGGTGGTGTTTGCGCTCGGATTCGGCATTAAATCGATGTTCACCTATCGCACAGCGACGAAACGGCGATATATGTTGAACATGACTCAAAAGTTGTACTACCAGAATCTTGACAACAATTCTGGTGTGCTATTGCGATTGCTCGACGACGGTGAACAGCAAGAGGCAGCCGAGGTTATTCTGTGTTATTTTGCGGCAGCGTTCTTACTTCCGCAGGGGGCATCCGGCACATTGGCAGAAATCGATTCCGCTTGTGAGCTGCTGTTGGAGTCCGCGACAGGGATTCAGGTCGACTTTGATGTCGAAGCAACAGCTCGGAATATGGTGAAGCTGGGGTTGCTAAAGGTTCACGGCAATTCCTGGCAAGCCGTCCCTTTAGATCAAGCCATGCAGTACCTCGATACTACCTGGGACAGCTGGTTCAGGCTCGGCAAGGGGCGAAACTAGTCGCAGCTTTTCCAATCAGTGTCTGCCGCAGTTGAAGCAAAGCAGTGAACTGCTTAGGCTACTGAGCAGTTGGTGCTTCGCCTTGCGAAGGAAATTTTCGCACTAGGACTTAAAGGCCTGTTTAGTGGAACCACCGGTTATTGTGCCGAATCGTGCCTTGGATGAAGAAGGCATTCGCTATCACTCTCAGCGGATCGTTCGAGCGGGACGCGTTTTGCTCGTGTGTTCAGTTTCAGGAATTGTTATTTCGGGCTTGCTTTGGTGGACGCTTCCAGATCCGCCATCCTCCGGCGACCCCACAGGTATTAGAAACGGATACGACTTCAGGGTCGCAACGAGCACGTATTTTGCAGTTGGGGCGAACCTCATCACCGCAATCGGTGGTATTGCGATGATCCGGCGCGAAAACTACCAGGTGGTTGTCTTGATGCTGACAGTGGCGTTGATACCGTGCAACGCCGTCTATCCCGTGATGTTGCCTGTTGTCGGATGGTGTTTCTATGTGATATCGCGCCCGGGCGCTGCGCAAGCATTTAAACACACGAGTAGCTCACCAAGAGATAACTCTGGGTGAGCTGCTGTGCGTTTTGATGTTTAGCCGAGCGCTAGCTGGGTGTTCCTCGGTCTAAGGTTGCTGCCCTTAACGTTGCTGGGCTAGGTTCTCAGCACGGGCGGCCTTGAGTGCAGCGGTCTCGTTGGCGATCTTGTTTTCGGGACCGGTTGGGAAGTACTGCACATCATCGTACAAGTAGTACGGACTCGGCAGGGTCTGGCCCGCTACCGATACCTGGCATCCAACCGACGGCGCAAGGCTGGCTGCACACAGCAGTCCCAGGAAGGCAAACTTCCAAGCCTTTGATCGCTTGGTTTCAGTCATCAGCAGTCTCCTCGACTTCCGGCAAATACTTTAAAGCTAGCCTTTCGTAGGATGCCAAGGGAGCATCCCTGGTGGGGCTAGCAAGTGTTGATTTCTAAGGGTTCTATCGGTCGATCCAATTCCAGCGGTTGAGCGATTCCCGGAGCTTTATAGGGGCGATTTGCGTTTTTCCGGGCGATTGTTTCTCGGTGGGAATCTCGGAACTGACCAAGTGTGTGGATGTCACAATGGGTACAACGCCTCGGCAGGCTTGGGTGAGATTCGACGTAAGTGCTTGGCCTGCTTACAATTGAGCAACTCGTTCGCGGTATCTGGCACTGCGTTAGCTAAACACTCTGTTTGTCGCGAAGCTGTTCAGTTTCCGCGGATTGGCCGCTGACGATTCCAGTCCGTGTTGCAGTTCTGCTGGCGATCAGTGACTTGCACGACGTCCATCGATCTACGGCTTGGAACCAACTGGCTCGAGCGGAACTTGCGTTTATCGAACCTTAACGGGGACCCTTCCAATACCATGTGTTCTCCAATTGGCCGACTAGTTGTCGTACTGCTAGCATTGCAGCTTGGTGTTGAAAAGGCTCTTGGGCAGGCGTTTAGCGAATTACCGCGTCCCCAATACTACGCTGCGCGGGAGCTACACTCGGCCGGAGCCCAGCTGACAGCGTTGGAAGGATTCGGTGTGGCCTATGGCCTCGCTCGGCGCGTCGGAAATGTGCGGTGGGTGGATAGTATTCCTCCGTTGGTCATGTCCGGTGAGTGTCTCTATCAACAGGGGCAGATCAGCGAGGCACTCAGTCAGTACGATGCTGCGTTGGCTCTGCTGGTTCAAAACCCGGCTTGGATTGACCAACTGGATTTAGTCGTCGACGAAGTTGAAGACTTCGAATTAAACAAGGGACTGAATTGGTTCAACAAACGTGTGCCCGGAAGAATTTTGCGCGTACCAGAGGCAATTCAACTGGCCGCGGATCCCTTAGCGGCTCAGGCGACACCGGGCGGCGCGGTGGTTGCTCCGGTCAGCCTGGTTACACGACTCGATGCAGCGGAAGTGTTCTACACGATCGCGATCGCACTTTCACGTCGTGCGGAGTTGTTGGGGCCCCTGACGCCTCACAATCCACTAACCGCACCTCTCATTGAAGTATTCGACAGTCGGCGTGGGCATCCCATCCCATGGGTCGCGCAATCCTGGACACTTCTTTCTGGGTTAGCCAGGCTCGGCGCTGATCCGAACTCCGCAGCTGGGGTTAATGCGTTGCGAGAGAGCGTCCAAGTGGGCGGGAGCTACCACTACCTGTCGAGTGTCGCGCTCGAGGCGCTGGCAGGGCGCGATGCAAAACAGGGGAAGTACCAGCAAGCGATCGAGAACCTGCAAACGGCACATTTGTTGGCCGCACAGTTCCAGCAGCATGTGACACTCAACAGCACTACGAAACTGCTGTACCAGTGCGGGGCTGCGGGTGGACAGGCAGCTTTGGCGGATGCGCTTGAGGCATTCGCGACCTGGAGCCGAAAATCCAGTCCGATGGCTCGCGCTACTGCAATGGCTGGTGCAGCTCGAATTTTGGCGGGCACGCCGGCCCAGGAACGCGCGCGAAAAGCGGCAGCTGCAGCTTCTTCTGCACTGATTGCTC
>DNPC01000469.1 GCA_003501565.1 Planctomycetaceae bacterium
ACGCGACCACTGGCCACGCGTGTTCAGTGTTGTTATGGCAGGTGGGGGCGTCAAACGCGGATTCGTGTATGGCAAGTCCGACGCGCTGGCTGCCGAACCGGCCGACAATCCACTGGGCGTCGAAGACTACGCAACAACTCTCTACCACCTTCTGGGAATCGACGCTCGGAAAGACCTCATGTCTCCGGGAGAACGCCCCCAAGCAATCGTAATGAATGGCAATGTTGTGCGTGACTTGATCGCCTAAAAGCACCACCGGCCGATCGTATTCACTTCAAACTCCCCACATACGGCATTCTTGCTGCTCAGGATTACGAATAAACATGCTTCCTAGGTCCAACCTAAACGCACGAAACTGGTTGCTCGTTGCTTTTGCTGCCATTGTGAATTTCACTATATCGCCGGCCCACACCGGTGAGCCGGTGATCGAATCAGTCAGCTCGCCAGTTTGCCAGCGTGGAGGGCAAGTACAGCTTCGGCTTGAGGGCGAGGGATTCGAAGGCTGCCAGAACATTGTCTTCTATTCGGATAAGATCCGTTGCGTGGATTTCAAAGTCGATTCGGATTACGAGATGTCAGCCAAGATTGAGGCTGATTCCGACTGTGCGATCTCGAATCAACCGTTTCGAGTGCTTTCGAAATTCGGTTTTTCTGAATTGCGAACACTTCGGATCACGCCCTTCCCTGTCCTGAGTGAAGAGTCATCCGGAGCGACGAAGATCAAGAACACTGACGGCCTTACCTTCCGTGGCGTGCTTGAGTCCGGTGACATCGATCGCTACGAGGTAGAGCTGAAGAAAGGTGAGCGACTTTCGGTCGAAGTAGAAGCGATTCGGCTGGGTTACGAATTGTTGGACACCGTTCTGAAGATCACCGATCCACGGGGAAGCCTTGTCGTTCGAGTCGACGACGATCCACTGTTTCAGCAAGATCCAGTCGCCTCGCTGGTTGCTGAAACAACCGGTCAATACATCATCGAGATTCATGAAACAAATTATCAAGGAGGCGCGACCAGCCATTATGCACTCCACGTGGGCTCGTTCCCGAGACCGAGTGTTGTGTATCCAGCCGGAGGCCCTTTTGGCCAGGATCTTGAGTTTGAACTGATCGGCGCCGATGGTGTTCGCAGCACACACTCGATGTCACTACCGTCCTCCATGCACACGGGGTCGTCTTCCCCCGCCAAACTTCAAAGCGAACCATTTGATTTCCGGCCCACATCGTCATCGGGCACCAGCGTACCAACTCCACTACCTTTCCGACTGAACGACCTCGCTGCCACACGGGAATCGGAGCCGAACGATTCGGCAGAAGAGGCGCACAATTCGTCAGGGTTCCCAGCGGCCTTCGACGGGATCATCGACTTTCCCGGCGACGTTGACTGGTTTCGATTGAGCGTTCCACAGTCAGAAACTGGTAACCAACGATTGCGAATCGAAGTTTTCGCCGATCGTGTCGGTTCGCCAATTGATACCATGGTGCAACTGTTTGACACTGATGGGCAATTTGTCGCCAGCAACGACGACTGGGGGTCGCACGACAGCCGCGTCGAACTGATGCCGACCGAACAAACCGAATACTTTGTGGTTGTTTCGGACAAGCTGGGCGGTGGGAAACCTAATAGCGTGTACCGTGTTGAAGCGCGCTGGGTCGCACCGGAGGTGACTGCTTTCCTACCGCGACCAGACCGAGTCACTCAGTCGTCCCAGGTGATTTCAGTCCCGCAAGGCAATCGTGTACTGAAACGCGTGGCCGTAAAACGCGAGTACTTCGACGGCGAGGTTCTGCTCCAGTTCCAGGGGCTTCCAGCCGGCGTGCACGCATCGCCGATCATTGTCCCCGAAGATCAGTTTTGGGTTCCTGCAATTTTACAATGCGATCCTACCACTGAACTCGGTGGTGAGCTCGTACAGCTTAACGCTTCATCAGCCCTTGGCGATGCGATTGTCAAAGGCGGGTTTGAGCAGACGGTGGACCTGGTTCATTCGACAGCAGACCAATTGTTCAATAGTGTGACGGTCGACCGACTGCCGGTCGCGGTGACGCCGTCGGTACCCTTTCGCGTTGACGTCGTCGCGCCGAAGGCTGGCCTACCCGTCGGCGGGACAATGCAGCTAAACATCCGCGTTGAACGAAAGCCGGGATTCAACGAGCCAATTCGCGTCACCCTGCCCTTCCTGCCGCCCTGGGTCGTGTCCGAGGCGAGTGTTGTCATTCCAGCCGGCCAGAACGACGGCACATTCAACTTGCAAGCACGGTCGCAGGCGGTCAGTCGAACATGGAATCTCGTTGCTGAAGGCGAAGTAGATCTACTCTCGGCTGAAGGCGACGTCGCTGGCCTGGAATCTAGAAAAGTTGCTTCGGACCTAACGGAACTCAAAATCGTTGCGACTCCTGTCCGGGGCAAGTTTTCAACGCTGGCTGGCCTGCCAGGTTCAGTAATTGAAGCGACGTGCTCGCTCGATCCCACGGATAAATTCAGCGGAACCTTCACCGCGACGCTCGAAGGGCTTCCCGCCAGAATCACCGCGGAGCCGGTAAGGGTAGACGCAAGTGATCGTTCAATCCAATTCGCGATTCACTGCGCGAAAGATGCTCCGCTCGGCACTTTTGAGCGTCTGCAGTGCCGGCTGTCCGGACAAAGCAACGGACAAAAAGTTAGCTATGTCGTCGCGGAAAAAACGCAACTGCTGGTGAAGGAACCCGGCAAGCTCATGCGGGATGAGGACGGAAAATTGCTTTCGCCGCTGGAGGCGCTGCGGAAGGCCAATTCAGCACCTTCCAGTAGCCCACCCGCTGGTTCTTCCTCCAGCGAAAACAAGTCCAACACGAACAAATAGCTCCTCAGCTGCAGCTGCCACCATGGTCTTTGCAACTGAATATCGAAGATAGTCCTAGCCCTCTTCTTGGGAATTGAAATGTCAACGTTTGATGCTCGCAGAAAATGCACTGCGACTTTGCTCGCCACCATTCTTGGCATCTGCTGGTCCGGCGCATCGGTTGCTGCCGACGCCGATTTGAAGAAGCCCGGCGCCAACATACCCACTGTCGGGCTCCAGTCGAAACCATCCGGGCTACAGGTCTTCCCACCAATCATTGACCTGAGGTTCGGCACAGATTCGCAGCGGATCGGCGTTCAAGTAGTCGATGCCGACGGCAGCACTCGCGACATTACGCGTTCGGTAAGCTGGAAAGCCGATCGCGGACTAGTGGTCGAAGACGATTTCGTTCGGATTTCGCCGTCTGCTCCGTCTGTCTCGGGAGTCTTGCGCGGTGAGTGGAACGGCGAGCAGATTCAGATCCCCTTCCAGTCGGGCGCCGGCGACTCGCAACGTGAACTATCGTTCCGAAACGACATCTTGCCGGTACTTACCAAAACCGGCTGCAATTCCGGAAAGTGCCACGGATCAGCATCCGGCAAGGACGGTTTTCGGCTGAGCTTGTATGGTTTTGATCCCGCAGGCGATTACTTTCGACTGACTCGCGAATTGAGTGGTCGACGGATCAGCCTATCCAATCCCGAGAGTTGCCTTTTGATCAACAAGGCGATCGGCGAAGTTCCGCATACGGGCGGAAATCCCATTGAGGTTGGCGACGCCAACTACCTGAAGATCGTTAAATGGATTGCTGACGGCGCCAAGGCGGACGTTGCGGACAGCGCAGTCCCCGAAGGCATCGAAGTGTTCCCCAAACGTGCTGTGCTCGCTCAGCCCGGAACCAGCCAGCAAATGATTGTTATGGCTCGGTACAGCGACGGGTCTACACGTGATGTTACCGAGCAAGCCGTCTTTATTAGCAACAATGATGCTGCCGCGACCGCAGGCGTCGAAGGCTCAGTGCATGCAGCCGGACCGGGCACCGCCTTCATACTGGCTCGATTTGATCAGTACACCTCTGGAACCGACATCGTAGTACGTTCTGGCGAAACTTATCCCGGATTGGATTTCAAGGCAAACAACTATATTGATACCCTGGCCGCTGCACGCTGGAGCGACTTACACATTTTGCCTTCGGATGTTGCAAGCGACGAAGTTTTTCTTCGGCGAGTCTACTTGGACACGATTGGGCTGCTGCCGACACCTGAACAACGCACTGCCTTCTTGCAGGACACCAGCCCCAACAAACGCGACCGACTGGTTGATGAACTCGTCAGCAGTAAGAGCTTTCTTGATTTGTGGACGATGCAACTCGCTGAACTCTTGCAGGTCCGGCGCGCAAATGGACTAAGTGAGAAAGGTCTGAGCCTCTACGATGATTGGCTGCGAGATCAAGTACACTCGGGCGTGCCGGTCAACGAATTGGTGCGACAGCTGATCCCCGCCAGCGGCAGCACGTTTGAAAACCCTGCAACCAGCTACTATCAGACGGAAACAACTCCGCAGCTATTGGCTGAGAACATCGCACAAGCTTTCTTGGGTACGCGAATTCAGTGTGCTCAGTGCCATAACCATCCGTTCGACCGGTGGACCATGGATGACTACTATGGCTTCGCAGCATTTGTCAGTCAGGTCGGCTACAAACAGGGCAAAGACGCCCGAGAAATTACCGTCTACGATCTTGGCGAAGGCTCGCTGGAACACCCCGTTGAGGGACGCGTCGTTCGGCCCAAATTCCTGGGCGGCGAGCTCGCTGCCGAGGAAGCTCTCGACGGAGACTATCGAACCGCACTCGC
>DNPC01000069.1 GCA_003501565.1 Planctomycetaceae bacterium
GAAAGGTCTTCGGCCGAAGGACCTGCCGAATCCGCGGTAGTGTTGTTTGCTGGTGCTCCGGAGCCAGTTGGAGGTTGTGGAGCGGGAGCCGTAGCGGCGTCGGCCTGATCGGCTAGTGCACGAGCAATAGCGTCCGTTATGGTTTGCAACTGTGACTGCTCAAGCGCGAGTTCGTTCCGCTGGGGAGAAAACGCTTCGGCGGATTGATCTTGTGTTGCTAGTTTTGCCGCGATGGTTTGCGTGTCTTCGTTTAGTTCTGCTTGCTCCCGGGCGGTATCCTTTAAATGCTCGAGAACGGTAAAGAAGAGGCGTTGCAATTCGGCAAGCCTATCCGCGGCAACGTTGTGCGGCGTGAGAGGATTTCCTGACTGTAACTCAGCAGGGATCGACGACGCCCCAGCCGAACTGGGCGGCAACTCAAGTGGCCTTGGCGAGGGGAGGTCCGCAGAGTGTGCAACTTGTAAACCGGCAGGTTGATTGATTGCCCTGCGATTCTCGATCTCGGCCCGCCGAGCAACCTCTTGCATGGCAAATGCGGCTTGTGCGAGCAAGGTCTGGGCGTACTGGATACGTTCGCGTTGTTGCACACTTTCGTCGGTTTTTGACGATGCGAGTCCTGAGCCGTTTTGCTGCGCAGATGGATCTTGTGCGGGCGGCGGCAGGGATTCGGCCTCCTGCTGAAGCAACACCCCGAGTCGACTGGCGCGACGGAGGTTTGCTTGCTGTAGCTGCAAAATCTCTTCGCCTGCTGAAATGAGTCCCGGTTGAGTGTGTAGGTTTGCGATGACGGTCTGTTGGCGTGCCGTGACATCGATCAGTTGTTTGAGCGGAAGGAAATATTCGGCGGCTGATGTCAGTTCCTTAAGTGCCTGCTGCTGCGACTGCAGGGCTTCGACGACTTTGTCATTTTGAAGGTGCCCGGAGGCCGTTCGCATCGCGGCTTCGGCTTCAGCTAAATTAGCTGCCGCTTTGGAATAGGCTGCCATGGCGAACTTCTGCTTCGCCGACTGCTGTGGATCGGATGTCGGCATTGGGGCTGTAGCTGCGGAATCTTGGCCGGGAGGGCCCGGATCGGCCGCGAGCTGTTTTGCTACGGAATCGAATAGCTCCTGGAGTTGCTTGGTGCGCTCGGCGTCTCGGTTCTGTTCATCGTAAAGGTATTCACTGGTCAACCATTCGGGGTGTACCGGACGGCTCGCGACTTCGCTAAGCTGCGCTAGGCGGGAGGTATCTTTGACGAGCGCACCAAGAATTTCCGTAGGTGGTCGCAGTTGATCGCGGGCACGCCGTGCTTCTCCTATTGCCGCGCTCCAGCGAAGGAAAGCGGGTTGAGGCAGTATGCGGCGAGTCATGCTTCTCGCCTTTTGCAGCCAATTCGCAGAAAGCTGAAGATACTCAGCTGAGCGAATTAGCTGTTCTTTGCGCAGCTTACTATCGTCATCGTTACCAGAAGAAGCGGGATTGGTTTGTCCACCTGAATTGTTCGGGGACGTCGACTCGATAGCAATCGACTCTAGCAGTTGATCGGTACTCGCAATGACCTCTCGCTGGGTCGTGCCCAGACGACGAAAGGCGGACCGCGTGCGTTGATCAACACTGACCGATGAATCAAAACCATTGACGGCGCCGATCAGTTCCTTTTCGTGGTCGCGCATCTGTAGAATAAGATCATCCAGCCGCTGCTTGATTGTTCCGGATTCTTGTTGGCTAAGACGGTCCTGCAGTACCAGCACTTCACGAGAGGCAAGTTCAAGATTTTGTCGTGCGAGGTCACTATCTGGACGCAATCGAACAGCTTCTCGAAACCGGTTGAGTGCCTGTTGCATGTACTTTAAGGCATCCTCGGGTTGCTCAGCCGCAAGTTCTTGAGCTTTGGCGGCAGAGAAACACCCAAGGTTGTAAGTTGAGCGGAATCGCAATTCGCCGTCGATTCCCGCATCGGAGCGAACGTCTTCCAGCATCTCCTCAGCCCGTTCTTCGCCCCGGCTCAGTGCGGTGATCGCCAAGTTGTATCGCTCGCGAGCGGTCAGCACTGATTTAAGTACTGATTCGTCTTCGGTGTCGTCCGCGCCATCTGAGGTCGCCAGATCGCCCGCCTGATCTTCTGATTTTGGTTGTTGGACAGCTCGCGGTGTATTGCGGTCTGTTGCTTCATCTTCGCGTGCATTCTTGTTCGGGGGGATCTCCGTGTCAGCTGCGAGGAGCGTTAACGGCGCTTGCATACAACAGCTGATGGCAAGTACTGCCGCGGCTCCGGTTCGAAGTGTACGGCTCACTGCCCACGGTACATTCAAGACTTGGGCAGTTAGCCACGCCAGGATCGCGGCTAAGACAAAGAAGTGGTAGGCTTCTTGTTTAACGATACGCGTTTGTTGTTCGGTAGTACCGGTTAGCATTCGTTCAATATGTTCGTCGTAGATCGCCTTTAGGTCGAGCTGGCCGACTCCGGCGGGAACGTAAGCACCTTCGGTTTGTACCGCAATTTCACGCAACGTCTCACCATCCAAGCGACTGATGACTGGTTGTCCATCCCGGTCGGTGACGTATTCCTTGTCACCTGTTTGCGGATCTGTAATTTGTATTTTCGATCCCGCTTCGTCTCCAAAACCAATGGATACAACGCGCACGCCTTTTTCACGTGCTTG
>DNPC01000116.1 GCA_003501565.1 Planctomycetaceae bacterium
GCCGGCTAACGGTTAAACGAAAGACATGAAAGCGGCCAAACGACCAACATGGGCGCGGCAACTCGACCACCATGAAAGCAGCAACTCGTTCAACATGAGCGCGATTAAACCGACAGCATGAGCGCGCCTAAACGGCCAGCTCGGCACCGCTAAAACGACCACACGAGCGGGAGCAGATCAGCTATCATTGTCGCGTTGCGCGGCTAACACTTAACTCAAGTCCGAGACACCTCGGCGACATTTTCGGTGACACTTGCTGGGTAGAGAATCATGAGTCAACGTTTCAGGCTGGTCGTATCGCTATTGCTTGTTTGGGTAGTTTCACCTCTCGTCGCGGCTCAGGCTTCGAATCCAAGCACGAATGCGGGGAATGCTGCGAAACCCAATATCGTTGTCATCTCGATTGACGACTTGAATGACTGGGTCGGTTGCCTCAATGGTCATCCTCAAGTGCAGACGCCGAACATGGATGCACTCGCCGCACGCGGCACAGTCTTCACGAACGCTCATTGCCAGTCGCCGCTGTGCAATTCTTCGCGGACGAGTGTCATGACGGGATTGCGTCCAACCACAACAGGTATCTACGGACTCGCGCCGTGGTTCCGAACATTGCCCGAGTACGCTGACTGGGTAACGCTGCCGCAGTACTTTTCGCAGCACGGTTACGAAACCATGACTTGTGGCAAGATTTACCACGACGCTTATCCACCCCGCAACATTAGGGGAACTGGCCAAGAGTTTGATCAGTGGGGATACCACGGAAGCGGTGGCAAACCTCGACCGGAAAAGCGAATTATCAAACTGGCCAACGAAGCGGACGAAGGTCGGTGGCATCCGTTGATGGATTGGGGCGTGTTTCCCGAGCGTGATGACCAACAGGACGACTTCAAAGTTGCTAGCTGGGCGGTCGATCGGCTACAGCAATTGGGCGAAGAAGATCGTGATAAGCCATTTATGCTCTTCTGCGGATTCCGACGCCCGCACGTACCTTGTTTCGCACCCCAAAAGTGGTTTGGCCTGTACCCGGAAGAATCGCTGTTGATGCCTCCGATTCTTGATGGTGATCGTGACGATACACCAGAATTCTCTTGGTACATTCACTGGAAGCTGCCCGAGCCCCGACTAAGTTGGCTTCGCAAAGCCGGCGAGGATCGCTCGCTGGTTCGCGCCTATCTCGCTTCCACCAGCTTTGTCGATGCGATGGTTGGACGAGTGCTCGATGCGCTGGCGGGCAGTGGACTACAGGACAATACGATCGTCGTGCTATGGTCTGACCATGGTTATCATCTGGGAGAGAAAGAGATTTCGGGCAAGAACACGCTGTGGGATCGATCGACCCGTGTACCGTTTATCATCGCGGGGCCTGGACTGAACCAAGGCGGCAGGTGCAACCAACCGGTGGAGCTGCTTGATATCTATCCGACCCTTGTCGACGTCTGCGGCCTTCCCAAACGAGACGGGCTCGAGGGTCTTACGCTTGCTGCGCAGTTGGATAACGCCAACGCGCCGCGTTCAAGACCTGCAATTACAACCCACAATCAAGGCAATCACGGCATTCGCACCGATCGCTGGCGCTATATTCGTTATGCCGATGGCAGTGAAGAACTGTACGACATGATTAACGATCCGAACGAATTCACAAACCTGGCAAGCGCTGGTGAGTACGCTGACCAGAAAGCCAAGCTGGCGAAGTGGCTGCCCAAAGTCGATCGACCGATGGCGCCCGGCAGTCGTGCACGCGTACTTTCCTGGGACGGCAAGACCGCGATCTGGGAGGGGCAACCCATTGATCCCGAGCAACTTGAGCGGTAACCCGCTCCCCTGACCACAGGCACTCGCGCAGCGAGAACACGTGCGAACACACGTTGCAATCGCCGCCGCCGTTTGAACGCCGCCGTTTGAACGCCCCAAGCGCCAAACTGAAATCTCCATTTAGCTTCTTCACGATCCAGAGGCATAGAGCCAATGACCAGCATAGATCGACGAACCGCCGTTGCCGCAACTGCAGCGACTCTAGCCGGCACCACTTTCCTGGGCGCATCGTCACCGTTGCGGGCTCAGGAGAAGATCGCTCATACAACCAAGCCGCGACGGCTGCTGAAGACGTTGAAAATCGGCATGATCAAAGTCCCCGGGAGTCTTACCGACAAATTCCGGGCAGCAAAAGAAGCGGGCTTTGACGGCGTCGAGATGAATAGTCCAGGCATGAAAGTCGACGAGACGCTCAAGGCGATTGATGAGTCTGGGATTCCGGTTGACGGAACTGTTTGCTCCACCCATTGGAATATCCGTCACACCAGTGCTGATGCCAACACCAGGAAACGCGCCCGCGAGGACCTTAGCACTGCGATCAAAGATACCAAGGCCGTTGGAGGCCATACGGTGTTGCTCGTGGTCGGCAAAGGTGAAGATGGCCCCAAAGAAGAGATTTGGGAACGCTCCATCGACTCGATCCGCGAGGTGTTGCCCCTTTGTGCGGAGCATGGAATTACGATCGCAATCGAAAATGTCTGGAACCAGTTCATGTACGAACACGGTGGCCCAGATAATCAAAACGCCAGCGAATACGTGAAATACGTAGACGAACTGGATTCACCTTGGGTAGGCATGCAGTTTGACATCGGAAACCACTGGAAATACGGCAGTCCTGCGCAGTGGATTCGTGAACTTGGACGCCGCGTCGTGAAGCTCGATATCAAGGGCTATAGTCGCGAGAAACAGAATTGGGCGGCAATCACCGAGGGCGACCTACCTTGGGCAGAAGTTCGGCAAGCACTCGACGACATAGGCTTCCATGGGTGGGTTGCTGCCGAAGTTGGCGGAGGTGACCTTTTGCATCTCCAACGTGTTGCCAACCAAATCGACAACGCCCTGAACCTAGGTTAGCGCGCGCATCCGGCTGGAAGCCACTGCACGCCCGTAACAATCATTAGATCCGCGGGCATTAGTGAAGATCAGCGCCGATTAGTGTTCCTACAAACAAAACGACCAACGGATGGATGGTAGTGGCGATCCCATGCCTGATTGCGTAACGATGTGTTTCAGCCAATCGCACGAATTACGGAACACTAATTTCCTATAATCAACACTAATTCTCTATGGTTCGTATGAAGAGTGTCGCCCGTCTCATAAGTTGAGGTACACAACAGTCATTAGATCCGTGGGCATTAGTGAAGATCAGCGCCGATTAGTGTTCCGACCTACAAACAAAACGACAAACGGATGGATGATAGTGGCGCCCCCGTGCCTGGTTTCGTACCGATGTGTTTAAGCCAATCACAAGAAACACGGAACGCTAATTCCTGCTAATCAACACTAATTCTCTATGGTTCGTATGAAGGATGCCGCCCATCTCATAAGTTGAGGTACACGACAGTCATTAGATCCGCAACTGGCATTAGCGAATATTAGCGCCGATCAGTGTTCTGCCCTTCAAACAAAACGACGAACCGTTTGGTTCACTACGCAAAAAGCCAAAAACAACATCACTATGCCGCATCCTGAACTATTGCTGGTCGTGACCTCAGCAGAGGAGGCACAGGTTGGCGTGTTGGTAGCTCACCAAATTGCGACCCGCAGCGGCTTTTGCTTACGAGTGCTGGTGGCATCCGAATCTGCCGAACGCGTCAAATCCAGTGTAGAAAAGCAGTACGCAGAGCTGCTCGCCGCCCCAGATGCATCTGCAAGTTCCTCACCAGATTCGGCATCTGCAGCGTCAGCGGCAGTTGTAAAGGCTGATGAAGAGGTCAACGCACCCGACACCGTTGATCTTTCAATCGATTGCCTTGGAACTGATGTTGCGGAGGTCGTAGCATACATCAACGCACAACTCACGCTGCGGCTCGTGATCGTGGCAGGGCTACAAAACTGGAGCGACCTACGATCCGCAATCTTTGAATACGCGCACTCGAGCGTGGCGTGTTTTGAATCTCACCCGGACCTGCGAAACAAGCCGTCGCGCTTTCATTTAGCACAAGTCACAACCCAAGACGCCGCAACTGCCGACAATTCCATCGCGACGTGGCTAGCCGAACACTGGTCTGACGCCGCGTTAAGTGAATTTGACCTGAATGCGTACCTCGTGGAGAACAGGGACAGTGCTGCAGCCCTTAATGCCGAAGGAGGCATCCCGAATAATGAACAAGCGACAAGCGTCCAAGTTGAAAAAACGAGCTCAAATCCGACTACGGATCAAACCAACCGCGACGTAGTCGTAGTACGAGAAGGCGAAGACGCTGGAGGGACGTCGGTCATTGTCTTGGTAGCCGACCGCAATCGCCTCAGCGCCGCTCGGAAGATCAGCCGCCGTGTCATGGCCGAAGCACATCCGCCTGTTGTCGTAGTTCGGGGAGAATTCCCTTGGCTACACTACTGGCTACATGCTGCTCTGCCTGAAAAGATCGCGAAACTCATCCCGCAAATGGATCGCGAAACACGCCGAACACTCGCCGATTCACTTACCACTTACTCGAAGCTCGACTTCGAGTTCATTGCGTTGATCTGTGCTTCCACTTTTTTGGCGTCGTTCGGGTTAGTCCAAAACTCAGCCGCGGTCATTATTGGTGCGATGCTGGTCGCGCCGCTAATGACTCCTATTCTTGGTGCAGGTCTCTCGTTAGCGCAGGGCAACCGCCCGCTATTTTCAGCAAGTCTGAAAACCATCGTCGTTGGATTCTGCGCGGCCTTGCTTACCAGTGCACTCTTCGGCTGCCTACTTCGCCTGACACCCAACAGCTTTCTTCACCGCGAAGGTCAAGATGTTTGGCTCACCGCCGAGATGTGGTCGCGAACTACGCCGGGCGTTATTGATTTTTTAGTGGGAGCCGTAGGCGGAGCAGCGGCCGCGTTTGCCCGCACTCGTGGCCATCTCTCTAGTGCGCTTGCTGGAGCGGCCATCGCGGCTGCCCTAGTGCCCCCAATTGCGACCAGTGGATTGCAAGTTTCTCTAGTGGCAATGAACGTGTATGAGCCAGACGGAGAACAGCTAGCGCACAACCTAATCTACGGTCCTGCTTTGCTGTTCGTAGCAAACATGCTCACAATCATGATTGGAGCGTCACTCGTACTCTGGGCCTGTGGAGTACGAAGCGAAACTCAGTACAGTTTGCTGCATCGCTGGTCGACGCGGATGATCATGCTGTTGTTTCTACTGACCGCGATTGTAGCTGTCTGGATCGTCCAGAACCCGTAGCATGTCGATGTTTTCAACGCGTCAGCTCCTAGGCCGGCCCAGCGGCGAAGAGCCACACGACTATCGTGTCCCTTCAAATCAGCTGGACGTGTAGGGCTGGCCAGCAAATATCTTCGAATCGGGGTGCATCTCCAGCCACTTACCCAGAGTTGTCACGGTGTGTTCGGCGTCTTTCATGGGGAGCTCGCGCGAACTTTGCCCGTACCGTCGCCCCTCGTACATAAAGACCATCTGCAGGTTTTCGTCTTGGCCACCAAATCTTAGCTTGGGCTGAGTAGTTGACTCTTCTTCTAGAACGCGGGCGCAACCCACGATGCTGCAGTAGGTGACCGATAAACGCTTGCTGCCGATCGCAGAACTGATGATGTGCGGCCCACCGTCACTCATCGCTGCCATCGAATAGGCGATAGCTTCGCCATCAACTTCAACTCCAATTACCCGCGCGTCAAGCGGCAGCTTCGAATCTGCCGGAGTGTAGAGCACTGGGTTCATCAGGCCAGCGGAATCGCCAATCATCACCAGTGGGATGTGGTCGTCACCGGGTCCGGCCAGGCGCTCAGACTCCGTCGCTTCGATGACAGCAGTACTCCGCAAACTAGCCTGCAACCGCATGACTGAATCGATACCCAGCGTGATGAACAAGCCAGCCAGCACTGCAACTACAACCAATCGCTTTTTGCGATAATCACCAAATTTCATCGGAGCCCTCACCACGAATTGAGTCGTCCGATTGTGCAACGTTGGCAAGTACCAGAATTAACGTGCCGTCATTTAAACCAACACTTAAGTTGTGCGGAGCGTACAAGTCACGCGTCAGGGGTTGGCGGGCTGCTATTGTGGTTTCTCAGTATCGTATCAATGAGGCATTGCCCAACGTTGCCAGGGCCTAAGGTAACCGGCAAGCCGCTAAACCGTCTTACAGGTCCTTCCAGCGCAGCCATAAGAGACCTGAGCTCTTGGCGAACTCAAAATCGGTTACAATTTTCCGTTCTGAGAAAGATTCCGAAATAATGAAAAAATGAAGGTTATGGGCGTGATTTCATTAAGGTTGGGCGGACTACGAATCATGTTGTCGCTAGGGCTCATTTGCTGGGCCAGTTCGCTTTTTGCCGCTGAGCGGCCGCCGAGTGTAGTGTTTATTTTGGTGGATGATCTCGGGTGGGCGGATATCGGCGCGAACAATCCCGACACCTTTTACGAAACGCCCAACATCGACCGCTTCGCTCGATCGGCGACTAACTTCGTGAACGGTTATGCCGCCAATCCAGTCTGTTCGCCCACGCGTTACAGCATCATGACCGGCCGCTATCCCAGCAGGATCGACGCTACGAACTTCTTCTCTGGGCGTCGACCGGGCCGTTTCAAGCCCGCTCCGCTAAACGACCGAATGCCCCTGGAAGAAGTCACGATTGCTGAAGCCCTCAAGGACCACGGCTATCGGACGATGTTTGCTGGCAAGTGGCATTTGGGGCCAACGGAAGAATTCTGGCCAACCAAACAGGGCTTTGATTTAAACTTCGGTGGCTTCTCACGCGGCGGACCGTATGGAGGCAAGAAGTACTTTTCGCCATACGGCAACCCACGTCTGGAAGACGGCCCTGAATGCGAACACTTACCGGATCGTTTGGCGACGGAGACGGCCCAGTTCATCCGGCAGAATGCTGACAAACCCTTCTTGGCTTATCTGGCGTTTTACAGCGTGCACACGCCGCTGATCGGACGCCCAGATTTAGTTGAGAAATACAAACGGAAAGCCCAGCGTTTAGGCTTAGAAGGCCGCGAAGCTTTCGAGCCTGAAGAGCAGGTTTGGCCAAACGCGAAGCAACCCCGGCGAGTCAGAACGCTTCAATCGCATGCCACGTACGCCGCAATGGTCGAAGCGATGGACGCTGCCGTTGGCAAGGTTCTGAAGGCAATCAGTGATGCTGGAATTGAAGACGAGACAATCGTTTGTTTCACCGGAGACAACGGTGGTTTGTCAACGTCCGAAGGCTCGCCGACAAGCAACCTACCTCTACGCGGCGGGAAAGGCTGGGTCTACGAAGGAGGTATTCGCGAGGCGTTTTTGATACGCAATGGTAACGCCGCCCAGGCTAAACATTCAGACGTACCGGTGTCCAGCATCGATTTCTTTCCGACAATCCTCGATTT
>DNPC01000278.1 GCA_003501565.1 Planctomycetaceae bacterium
AGAGCTAGGGGTAGTATCAGGCCCTTCGTCGTGGCCGACTTCTAGCTAGCGGCTATCGGCTACCCCGCCAGCGGTGGCTAGGCTTTTTCTAACCCGCAAACTTTACCAAACGGGTAAATGTTCGGCGATCGGCGGGACAGGACATCGAGAAATCACATCAATCTGCGGTTAACGCGATACCGATAGATTCCGTGGAAACGCATTCTCAGATGGGACAGTGTTTCGAGGTGCAGGGATACTCGTGCTTAGCGAAAGCCACGGTGTTTTGTTTAGGCTCGATGTGGCGGTCTTTGCTCCAACCCATCTGCGACCTTAGCCAGGATTCGGCGAAGGGTCGTCGTGTATCCCGATAATTATCAAGGATGAAGACATGAAACTCACGAAGTTAGCCCTCGCGGCTGCTATCGCTGCGGGATGCCTGACGGGCTCCTCAAATGCGAGCGAATTTGGTTATTACTCGTCAGATCCTGCACCTGTTGCAAGCGCATCTGACATGCAAGATTACGCTTCAGTCATTCCAGCATCCTGCTCGTGTGGCGACGCTCCGATCTCAAGCTGTGACATCGGTTGCGACACCGGCTGCGATTCGGCCTGTGACTCGCTCGGTGGCGACTGTGGACCATGGAAGTTGTTCCAAAACGACATCCTTGGATTCGAAGTCGGCGGTTGGACGAGCGTTGGCTATCACTCTGCCAACAACTCGTTGTTCAACTCTTACAACGACAACGTAAACCTGCACCAAGCTTGGATCTACGCTGAGAAGGTTGCAGATGGATCATGCGGACTCGGGTTCGGTGGTCGCATCGACTACATCTACGGTGTAGACGGTCCGGACACCCAAGCGTTCGGTCGCGACAACGGTCACTGGGATACCAGCTGGGACAACGGTGCGGCTTACGGCCACGCTATTCCTCAGCTGTACGCCGAAGCTGCCTATGGCGATCTGTCGGTTAAGGCTGGTCACTTCTACACCTTGATCGGTTACGAAGTAGTTGGCGCACCTGGTAACTTCTTCTACTCGCACGCGTACACCATGTACAACAGCGAGCCGTTCACTCACACCGGTGTTTTGGCTCAGTACAACGCTGGCGAAAACCTGACCACCTACGGCGGTTACGTCCTGGGTTGGGACAGTGGTTTCGAAGACAACGGCGATGCGTTCCTCGGCGGTTTCTCTGCTGACCTGACTGACAGCATCAACTACACCAACCAATTTGTTGTCGGTCGCTTCGGCGAAGGACCTAACAACGAAGTGGGTTGGATGACGAGTGCTATCACCACCACGCAACTCACCGATGCGATCACTCACGTGTTCTGGGTAGACATCCTAGACACCGATGGCACCGGCCGAGCTCGGGAGCGTGAAACGTTCGACATCACCAACTACTTGCTGGTTGGCCTGACCGACAACATCACTTGGGGTCAACGCCTTGAGTGGTACAACATCGACAAGGGTGTTTATGGTGTCAACGCTGGCCGCAGCGATGTCTACGCCTACACCACTGGTCTGAACCTTGGCCTTGGCTCGAACCTGTTGTTCCGTCCAGAAATCCGCTGGGATTGGGACAAGGATCGTGTAGCTGGTCTGGAAAACAACCGAGCTGCTCAAACGACGTTCGGTAGCGACATGGTCTTCACGTTCTAAGAAGATCACACGACGCGACGAAAATGCAAACGACCAGCCGAGGCAACTTGGCTGGTCGTTTTTTTTGTGCGCAAGTGCGAGGCCCGGATCGGAAAATCGGGTTCTTGTTACATTCTTATTGGCAAGAAGACCTGGCAGCTCAGCCGCTCCCCGGTCTCACCCGCTAGGCTTGCAAGTCAGCCCTTCCGATGGGCAGAGTATGTTGGTTGCTTGGTTGAGAAACGGTGAGATTTAGCTACATTCAGGAGTCCCGAAACGGATTGAATGAGCAAAATTCGACTGGCCGATCTAGGGCGATACAACCTCAGCGGTCGCGTGTTTCGCCCAGCCTGAGCTTCGTTATCGTTGATTGTCGAGCACTTTACGTCCGTCCGACTCGCACTAGCTACTTGGAGATTCCCATGGCACGTGTCATTATTCCTGACGAAAAACGTGAACTTACCGATGTCGATGCAATCAAAGAGTTCCTCGAGCCGTTCGGCATTTGGTATGAGAATTGGCCGGTTGAGGAGCGTTTGGCCGCGGATGCTTCCAATGATGACATACTGAATGAGTTTTCCGCCGAGATCGAGTCGCTGAAGAATCGCGGCGGCTTTGTTACCGCAGACGTGATTAACGTGAACAGCGAAACGCCGAATCTTGATGCAATGCTCGCCAAGTTTGACAAGGAGCATACACACGCGGAAGACGAAGTACGCTTCACGGTGGAAGGTCGTGGGTTGTTTCACATCCATCCAGATAATGGCCCCGTATTTGCCGTCGAAGTCGAATCAGGCGACCTGATCAATGTACCCGAAGGCACCAAGCACTGGTTCAACCTGTGTGACGACCGCCACATCCGATGCATTCGATTATTCGAAGACCCAGCTGGCTGGACACCTGATTACATCGAAGACGGCGTCCACGAAAGTTATCAGCCGCTATGCTTCGGCCCCTCGTACGTCGGCGGTGAGAAGACAATCGATCCAGTGATTGACGTGTAGCCAAAGACAACCGTGCCGGCGTGCATCGGCCCAACCCTCATCAGAGCGACGTCTTGACCAGTTTAGAAAACATTGACGCTTCACGCATTCGGGGCGTCCTTCTCGATATAGAGGGTACGACATCAAGCATCTCGTTCGTTCACGACGTCATGTTCCCGTACGCTCTCGATCACTTGGATGCATTCCTCAATCAGCATTTTTCACGCGATGATGTTGCTGCCGCATGCCAACAGGTCGCGAAAGATGCTGGGCACGCGTCGCTGTCAGAATGGCAATTGACTGAGCCAGACCTGACTGAACAACAACTTGTATCTGAAGAGATCAAACGCTTGGTAGCCGCGGATGCCAAAGCCACCGGCCTGAAAGCTCTGCAAGGTTTAATCTGGCAGGGCGGGTTTGAGTCGGGAACATTAAAGGCACACATCTTCCCAGATGTACTGCCAGCAATTCACCGATGGAAAGCGGCTGGATTGGATGTACGCATCTACTCGTCGGGCTCTATCGCCGCTCAAAAACTCTTTTTTGGACACCTAGATACGAGCGAGTTTGCCCCCAATCAGTTACACGTCCTAAGTGGTCACTACGACACTACGTACGGCGGAAAGAAGGAAACGGAAAGCTACCAAAGGATCGCGAATCACTGGGGACTTTCGCCCGACCAGATTTTGTTCATTAGTGACATCGCTGACGAACTGGTCGCTGCTAGCAATGCGGGAATACAAGTGCTGGCAAGCGTCCGCCCCGGCAACAAACCGCTCCCCAGCGACCTTCCGGTTGCTAGCATCCAAACGATGGACGCGGTTCTGGCTTGACACGCCACATGCCACCCTGCTAGCTACCGTGCATGGTGTCGGAATCTTTTACAGCGCGTCTCGGCGGAACATTCAGCTGCCGGCCAATGGTCGTGCGGCTATTTTTGCTGCTTGGTCTCCTCCAGCTGTTGAGCGGATGCGCTAATCTGCTCAAGAGCCGCTATGCAATGGATGACCCGGTTTACGCTGCGAAGTACACCGACGGCGCATCGAAAACGCAACCGCTTAAGAAGCTTAAACAAGCCATCGATGCCCGGCACGTAGAAGGACTGGGGGGAGGCTATTTCACGGCTGGAACACAGTGGCGCGACTCGACGCAGGGAACACTGGCTGGAGCCGAGATTGGTTCGGAGGCTTATCCGACTAGTTGGCTTAGCTACCGAATGGCGATGGCTGGCTACATTGGTCCCGACGACTGGTACGCCGGAGGCGACGTCGGTGCGCGATTGCAGCTACCCACACGGCTGACGCCCTTTGTTGGCGTTGGGACGTTTCATGGTTTGTCGCTGACGCGAGAAGAAGCCGAAGACGATCGAATTGACAACGACGACAACGGCTTCATCGATGAACGTGGCGAAATGGCCACTACAGTCGATGGCTGGCTCAGTACCATTTACCCCGAAACTGGTGTTCATTTCTGGCTCAGCGGGCAAAGTCGTCTCACCGGCTACGCCCGGTACATCGTCTCAAGCCACGGCCGTGACGCCGACGACTGGCTAGCCGGCATCCAATTCTCCGCCTTCTCCCGCTAGGCGGTTGCCAACACCGGCGATCTCCTTGGCTCGGCTGTTACACGCAAAGCAGTGTTATGCCCAGGCAGCAGGAGCAAAATCACAGCGCTGAGATATCACGAGACGTATTGCGGGCCGCGGCCGCGGGCGCCCGTGGTGGCTGGGCAAGCGTCATAAACTCGCTCCTCATCTGCCAGTAGTCTTGGATGGCTACCTGTAAATCCATAGGCAACCGGTTCATTTCAGGGTGATCACGAAACTTATTTCGGCCAGAGAACAGCACCTCTACCAAATAGTCGCCCGACACCTTGGGTTCAACGATATCCAGTGCAGCCCCAAGTTTGTGAAACACGGTCGGCAAGGCTTTTTCCACAACGCGCTTGTGTTGCTCGCCTGCCAATTGTCTGAGCGAACGTTCGGTGGACACATAACGGCGGGCTGCGCTTGCCGCATGTACGTCACCAGCCAAATGAACTGCCGTCCACATTTGTTCATAGCCCAGTTGTACCGGACTGGCATGCTGCCCCGCGGAAGTCCCCAGGGCTTGAACACTGACGTGCAACAAATCGCCGCGCCACGCGGGTGAAACTTCTGCCAAGATGGCGACTTCGCGCGAACCCTCGAGCACTGCGTGCGGGCCGGCCAAAAATTTGAAGAAGGCCCCCGAACCGCGCATAAGGGTTCCGCTGGACGACAGGAGCTTCGTTTCCGGCAGCCGGTTGAATGATTCTTCCTGTCTTATCGCCTGCTGATTCGATGCATCGACAGACAACTGCCCCGCCGACGTTGGGGGAAAGGCAGCTTTGGCACCGAGCTGATTCTTGTCTTCCAAGCTTGTACGAACCGCAACGTGACCTTCAACCGTGGTGTAGGTCTGCGTCCTGGGTGAAAAATCAACCACTCGCATTGTGTGATACGGACTCACAACGCGGATGACGATGTATTGCAACTGCCCGTCTGCAAGATTGGATCGTTGAAACACAGAGACGGGCAGCTTGATCCGAACACAACGCCCCGTCGCCAAGTACTCTTGAGCGACCTCAGGTTTTACCACATGCGCTGCTGCCAACGCCGGCGCATCAAACTGTACGCGATCACTGGTCTGCAGCTCATTGGCCTGCAGCTTATTGGCTGAGGCACACACAACGACAATCCAAATCCAGCACGAGATGCTAGCAATGGCAAAATGATTGCGGTTCACGGCAGCTTCCAAATTAGATGGACACTTCGAAACTCCCCAATCGGAGAGCTCACTTCGCACTGTCCATGCTGCCGCATCTCCCAACAACTACCCCAAGAAGGGGTCAGTTTGGGCATATGCAGAATTCATCCTGAATTTCGCCAGCTAATTTGCTCCATGCAGTGTCATCCTAGCGCGGCAACCGGAAGAGTCAACGGGCGCACTTTGCCAGGATCCAAATTCTACTAACGTGTATTGAAGCGAATGTTGAGCCGACAAGGCGCTCGTAGAGTCAGATGCGATGCTATTGGCTCGGCACCGCCAAAGCCGAGGCAATTCCTTCAAAGACTGGCCCCCAGTCTCCCATCGCCTTTTGTCGGTGCAGTGTCATGCTCGCGTACCACTGCGTATCCTCCCGATCGAGCAACCACCGCCAATCGGGAACGTAGTTGAGCGCCAGGTGCGTTCTAACGCCCAGGGCGCCTGCCAAGTGAGCAATTGCCGTGTCGGTCGTGACCACGGCATCAAGCAAGGTCATGATAGCCGCCGAATCCATGAAGGCTCCGCTTGATTGATCGAGTTCTTTTCCAAAGGTCTGTATCGATCGACCGGACCAGTTCGCGAGCTGCTCGCTACCATAACCCGTCTGAAAGGAATACAACTCAATGTTCTCATTGTCCAGTGTCTTGAACTTCTCCAGCGGTGCGCTGCGGAAAACATCAGCTTGGTGATCAGGATTACCTTGCCAGGCAATTCCAATGCGTTTGCGGGTTGTGTTTGCAGAACCCACCCCGCCCTGCCCTATTCGCTCGCGCCAGTACTCCACTAAATGGCTGGCGGGCTGCAAGTAGGCCTCAGAGAACGGTATGGACTCAGCCGCAACGTTCAACACATCGGCCACATCCACGAGCGACGCTTGATAGTGAAACTGCTGCCCCTGTAGGCTTAGACTGTTGGGATAGATCGGTCCGAGTTCCGGTGTAGTCTGCAGCAATGCCACCAACTGTGGTTGGCAGTAAACGAGCGTTTCAGCGCCTCGTTCACGAAGCAATTTTGCAAAGCGTACAAAATTGATTGTGTCGCCCAGGCCTTGTTCGGCGGTTAACAAGATCCGCTTTCCTTCCAGCGGCTCACCATTCCATACAGGAATCGTATTGGTTGGGCGATGTAAATCTCCAACGCGCCAGCGCCAGCGGTACTCACGCCACCCCTCTTCGAATCGCCCTTGGAGCAGGTATAAGACGCCCAAATTGCGATGCAGTTCGGCTTCCGTGGGGTTCAACTTAAGTGCCGCCTGATAGTACTGCCCAGCCTTTTCCAGCGATCCAGTCCAGACATGCAGTGTCCCCCGGTTCTTATAGGCGTTCAGATAGTCGGGTTTCAGTCGCAGCGCCTCCGCAAAGCATTCATCAGCCCGCTGGGCGTCTCCCACATACCGTAGCGTGTTACCGAGATTGTTCAGAGCAATCGGGAACTCTGGCTGGAGCTTGAGCGATCGTTCATACGTCTCAACGGCCTCCAGGTACCGCTTCTGATCATGAAGCACAATGCCCAGGTAGCACCAAGCCGCTGGGTTGTTGGGCTGGGAAGCCAATACTTCTCGGTAGATTCTTTCAGCGGCGACGTGCTGTCCTTGCTGATGTATCTGCCATCCGCGTGAAAGCTGCTGTTGTGCGTCGGCCATGTTTTTTCTCGACGAGAATCACAACTGCAGGCTACGAACCTGCAAGAGAAAATCTTAGTAGGCCGCACCCAGCTGTGTGCTGCCGCGGCGCCGTATCGCAGACCGACAGAAAAAGTCAGGCAGGAGTTGTTCTGACGCCGCCGTAGCGGACTGCGGTTGCTACCGCCCGCCGATACAAACAAACCCCCGCACCATAGGGCACAGGGGTTCGTATGTTCAATCGCACTCGATCCAAGTCGGTTAATCCAAGAACCCAACTAGGTCCTGGCTTCGGCTTGGCTGCTGGAGCTTACGAACAGCTTTCGCTTCGATTTGGCGAATACGTTCGCGGGTCACTTTGAAGATATGACCGACTTCTTCAAGCGTGTAGCTATAGCCGTCACCGAGACCATATCGAAGCTTGATAATCTCTCGCTCACGGTAGCTAAGCGTCTTGAGGACGTGCGTGATACGATCTCGCAGCATTTCTTGGCCGGCACCAATTGCTGGACTTTCCGCAGTACCATCTGGCAGAAGGTCGCCGAACTGGCTGTCTTCGCTATTGCCAACCGGACGATCCAGGCTGATCGGGTAACGGCTCATCGCTAATACGCGACGGGCTTCCTCAATTGTCGTTTCAGCCCGCTGAGCGGTCTCCTCGAGAGTGGGCTCACGTCCGAGTTCTTGCAGCAGTTGTCGCGATACGTTTCTAACCCGAGACATGGTTTCGACCATATGCACCGGAATCCGAATCGTACGGCTTTGGTCTGCAACGGCACGCGTGATTGCTTGGCGAATCCACCACGTTGCGTAAGTGCAAAACTTGAATCCGCGGCGATACTCGAACTTGTCGACCGCACGCATCAGACCTGCGTTGCCTTCTTGGATCAGATCCAGGAAGCTCAAACCACGATTCCGATACTTCTTCGCAATCGACACAACCAACCGCAGGTTACCTTCGGAAAGCTGTTTCTTCGCTTTTTGATACTCGTGGAATACACCCTTGACCATCTCGACGCGATTTCGAAGGCTGGTTGGTGTTTCCTGAGCGGCAATTAACAGCTCGCGATATTCACGCAGTAGCTCGGTACGCTGAGCAGCAGACGCCCGATCACCTTCGAGGCGATCGATCTCGGCCCGCAACTCATCGATTCGGCGGCTGAATTTCATCAGGTCGATGATTCTTGGCTCGAGTCGCTGAGTCCGCAGACCCAGTTCTTCGACCAATCGAACTGCCTTACGGCGCCGACGTGCGAGAGCTGACCAAGCTTGCTTTCGACGCTTCTTAGTTTCAGACAAGCTAAGCGCGATTCGATAGTCCCTAGCGTTGCGCCGCAGCAAAACATCCAGAGTCTTCAAATTATGCGGAAGTCGGCCGAGGATCTGCTCTTTCTCGAGACGATCGGTGACAGACACTTGCACCGTCCGGTCGAACGGCAATTCACCGGTATGGACCCGCTTGAGGATCTTGTAGGCATACTGCATGACGTAGTCGCACTCAAGCAACTTCGTTCGGAAGCGGCGCCGGGTGACTTCAATTGCCTTAGCTAGCCGAATTTCTTCATCGCGCGTCAGCAATGGGATCTCACCCATTTGCGTGAGGTACATGCGCACCGGATCATCCGACCAAGTCTCAGCCTCTTCTTCGGCCGCCGCTAGCAGCGCTTCGTCGCTTTCGAGTTGAACTTCACCCTCAGCCGCAAGGCCATCATCATCAGCCGAAGCGTCCGACGAAGACGAATCATCTTCTATGGGAAGCTTCTGAAACGTCTCGATATCGTCTTCGGTTGTGCGGGGGGTTTCTTCTTCAAACTCGTCCAGCATTACATCGAACAAGGCGATACTCCTAATGTTGCCAATAGTGACCAGGTGCTGCTGAGGAGGCGGGGCAAAGCGCAAGAATTCATCAAAACGCCTGCTGGCTTGCGTACGCGACAGACAAGTCTACCACCGTACTCATCACACCTAGTCTTCGTTGCTGCAATTTGTAAAAGGTTGCGATTAGGCAAAATGCATTGGTCAGCTCAGCCGAAGCACCTCGTCAATCCGTGATGAATGTACGGGTCGAATCAGGGAAGCAAATTACAGATCAATGGATGCTGTAGCTGGCAATGACCGGTCTCTTCAGTTGAGCAAAGTGCAGGGCGCGGCGGAGGTCGACCTAAATGGAACCGTCCAGCGCGCGTTATCCACGCTCACTCGCTCAACATAAACCTCGTAAGCTTGGACCCAGTGGCACTCCCGACGACACACACAGACTCCTGTGGTCGTTACGTAATGACACTCGATCTCGGCCAGCCAGAACCTCCTGGCTAGGGCAGAGCGTCCGCAAAAACTGCAAGTTGGATCAACTGCCGCGAACGTTGTTTGGAATGTAGCCGTAAAGTGAGATATCACCCTCAAGGTCAATACTGACCGGTCATGCCTTGGCTTATCACTCCCCCCTCGCCCCGTTGCCGCTCATCCCACTCGCCAGAGCCCCAAAAGTCAACGAAACTGCTGACAAGGATTAGCTCAAACAACGGGTCCTGCGACGACCGAACCAAGCCGCTTGCTTCCGTCCAAGCGGAGGTAACCTCGAAGGCTACAATATCGCGGCCCCCGAATCGGTTAACCTAATTTTAACTAGCCAACTTCCAAGGTCCAGTGTTCCTGCTGTCGTGCCGAACAACATTTCTGCCGTCCTTGCCTAGCTTAAACTCTGCAATCAAGCAGAATTAACATTCGCCGATGCCCCAATAGCTGGACATAGGTTCACCATTCCCCACTTACTGACTAACAACCAAATCTGCGATGCAATACCTCCTTCGATGCCAATGCGGCACGGATCTCCACGTCACGACCAGCCAAGCAGGCGACACCGTCCATTGCAAAGCCTGTAATAGCGAGGTTGATGTACCACGCTTGCGTGAATTGAAGGCACTCCCTACCGTCGCGTCGGAAGAATCCACGACGCTGTTGGACCAACCTAACGCCTGGCGAACTTGGCGCGGCCCAACGATTGCCCTCTGCGCGGGTGCCTTGTTGGTTTTTGGGGCTTACGCGACTTGGTTCAGCCTTCAATACCTAGCGGTCGACCGAACCCACGACACCGACTTTGAAATCGCTTACGGAAACGAGGCCTTCGACCAGTACTCCCCAGAAGAACTAAGCCTGGTTTGGAATAACTACGAAGAGGTTGGGATCGGTCAAAAGCAGATGCCAGAGTATGAAAAATGGCAACGATACGCCGAAGCCAGGAAGTACCTAGCAATTATCAATGGAAGTATCGCGGGCGGTTTCCTACTCGCTAGCCTAGCCATCTGGATCTCAGTCCGCTCGGCAAACAAAAAAGCCAGAAAGGTGGAGTAAGCGTGATTCCGGCGAAACTGTGACGCTAGCGCCGTTTCAAGATGACCACGATATCCTCTGCCTCAGCGTCCAGTTCTGCCGGCCGTAGAATATCGTATCGAAAATCGTAGAACTCCAGCGGCTCCCAAGTGGACACTGCCCCGAGCAACTTTTGAAACTGTTTCAACGTGTAGGAACGTAGACACAGGACATCGTCAATTCGCTGCGAACTGGTTGGCGTATATACGTCAAACCGAATCCCAAAACGCTCCAGTCGCTTTTTGGGGTCCTTCTCAATCGGCCACATGTGCGTGTTTATCGATAGCTGGCCACGCCGCGCCGACCAACTTTCTTCGTCCGTCGGCTCACCTTCTGTCGGAGTCAGATGTAGCCCAAGCGCGTAGATTCCACCTTTGCGAACCGCACTCGCCATGCACTCAAGGTGAGCAACGGCGGACTTCTCATCTTGTAGATGGCGAAAACTGTTAATCGTGTTGAACGCAGCATCAAACTTCTTCGACACTTTGAAGTCACTCATGTCGCCGACGACCGCCCGGCCTTCTAAACCGAGCCGCTCAAGCCGCTCGTTGCAGTAGTCAACTGCTTTCTCGTTCAGATCAAGACCGCCAGCGTAGTAGCCACGCTTTGCCATACGGAACAAAAGTCGGCCCGTCCCGCAGGCTGGTTCAAACACGCGGTTGGTGGGCCCATCCACGAAACGCTCAAAGCACTTCTCCAAGAATCTCATCTCCGCAGCCGTATCGCTCCCGAAGACAAGATCGTAGTATGTGGGAAAGTCGTAGATGCTTGCTTTTATTTCATTCATGGCTGAATCGTCGATCACACAGCGCTTGCCGTCAAGCGGGCCGATCGTCGGCCGCCCCAACATGCCCGGATTTCTTCGGCAACGTGCCAGCCAGTTAAAAGGGCAGCCAG
>DNPC01000271.1 GCA_003501565.1 Planctomycetaceae bacterium
ACGTGGCCACAAAACACCATTTCGAAGTTGCTGTATCGGCGAACAAGCTTATCCCAGACCATCTGACCATCGTTATTATCACCGGTCGCGGCTGTGCCGTAGCGAAGTGGATTCGCCGACTGACTGCGTCCCTTCGTTGCAAAATCGTAGCGACTGTCATCGTGATAGAGATAGGCATGGTTCAGCAGGATCGCCGTGTGATCCTTATACTTCGGCCTTCCTGCTACATCAGTTGCCCATTCCAATACTTCGTCTCGGACGCCCCATTCGAGAGAAAGTATGAGCAAGGGACGTCCGTCCGGCGCAAGGAACTCGTAGGCTGCATTCTCGATACTGTCTGCGATGAAAGTCTCTCGTAGGAGACCGTCCTTGGCAGGATCGATCAATGGATCTGTGGCAGGGCGAAAGAAGTCGTTGAAGTACGTCTTTCGAACGCGTGAGTTGCCCTCGTATTCGTGGTTGCCGGTGCACACGATTGTTGGCAACAATCCTCTCAGTGGGCTGAGTGCATCGACGGCCATTTGGAATTCCGCGGGATCATTGTTGTCGACAATGTCGCCAACATGCAGCACCAGTCGTATGTTTCGTGCTTTGCGTTGCTCGGCTATCCACTGGCTCATAGACCGAAAAACTTCTGGCGAAGCGGGGATCTTCCGCGTAAGGTCGACGTAGTACTGCGTGTCGGGAAGCACAACCATCGTCCACGCTCCAGGCGAGATCGCCTCCATGTCATCAACTGTCGGCAACGACGCGGAGACGCCAGTCAAAACGTCTTCGTCGCCCCACAGGTCGACGTTCTCGTCTGTTGGAGCCAGATTGCTTGATTCCTGTGCGGCGGAGACGCGACCTGCGCTGCCCTCTGAGGAATTCGGGCGAACAACAGTGAGAGCATTGGTGGGCAGGTGCAGCAGTTGCCCTGTCTTCTCGTCTGCCAGTACCAATCCATCCCCCTTTTCGTCAAAACATATCGATTCGATCTGCGGTGAAAGAAAACGCCCGTGGGACAGGCTTCCCTCAAACCAGCTTTGGTTGACTGAGTTGCGCCCAAACAGCCAAATCTGATCATAAGTACAAAGAACCAACTGTAAGCCGTCCGGCGAAGCATCAGCTCCAGTGACTTGTCCAGACGGAACCAGCCTTGCGAATGGCTCAAGCATTTCGGCTGGACCAACGGATTGGACCGTGTTAGTTCCCGGAAGCTTGTAGATGCGGGCTTCCTCACCAGCGCGATGCTTGCTGACCAAGTATATATCGTCTGCGATCGTGAACACTCCTTCGCAATCGAAGTTAAAATCCTTCTCCGACGCAGGGAAACGATCTTGATCGGGGTATCGGAGCAGGCGCTTGTGCGGGACGCTTGCACGGCTGGCGACGGGAGAGGGTTCAGGCACGATGTAAAGCGTCAGGTCGCGACGGTCGTTTCTGTTGTTCCCCACATCGCACACAATGACATTTCCCGAATCATCAACTGCAATGTCCTCCCAGTCCACATTAATCGCACCGCCGAGCAAGACGCCGGTAGTGTTGTCGCTTCGGGACTTTAGATAGTTGACTCCCTTGCCATCTATCGCATAGAGACGCGGCTCGTCACCGGAGTCGTTAATTGTCCAGTAGGTGTTTTTCCAGTTACGACCGCGGACGATCCCGGAACACTCTTTCCCTGGTCCGTTGGGATCGAGCTGAGCTATGGTGGTAAGCTGTACTGGATTCGAGTTAGAAACTGGCAATTTATAGAGCGGCAATTCTGAGAACGGATCAGTGTCGCCAGCAATCGTTGTTTTGCGTTCTATCGGATATGGAGATGATTCTTGCCCAAACGTAACCGGTGAAAAGACGAACCACAAACACAAATGCTTAAGTTTGCTCTTGAGAGCGGAGGGAGCCCAAATCATGCAACAGCCGATCAGATAGGGAACGTTAACTAGCAAGTTCCTACGAATACACTCGATTGATTGCAATCACGCTCCTACGAACTTGAAACTTCCATGAAGTTCTATTCCGGTCAAAAATCACTTCTTACAACCGACGTTTCTATGTGGATGTCGCTTGGATACAACCGTCTTGTTCAGCAGTGTGACACTTACAAATCAACAGCTGCCAATGATTGGCAAACGCCTTACCTGTAGCCGGGTACTGGCATTCTTGGCTCATTCACTCAATTGTGAATGTCAGTTGCGGTGCGATTCACTGTGTTCTATCAATACAGTTGGTTGAATCTAATCGCTGCAGTGCAGCAAATCTTCTCGCGTTACTTATGTGTTCCTAGCGAATTCTTAACAGTCACCTGCCATACTCTTGTCCTTAGATGTGGAAACAAGTCAGTTGATTCCGGCTTTCAGAAAAGCTGGGATGATGACAGGGTCAAATCCAAAGGAATGGGATGTATTCTGCTTCTCGTAGTGATGTTCGCACGTTGTTCATTAGCGATGTGCATTTGGGCAGCAAGTACTGTAACCCGAAACCACTTATCGAACTCCTGCTGAACGTTTGCCCTGAACACGTGTATTTGGTTGGGGACATCTGTGATGGATGGATTCTCCGGCGAAACTGGCTGTGGAATAGAGACTCAGAATCGTTCGTTGAGACGCTTGGCAAGCTCGAACGAAAGGGAAGTCGGATAACCTATCTACTCGGCAATCATGATCGCTGCCTACAACGTTGGGTTTCCGAGTGGGGTAATTTCTGGGTTGGTGAAAAGTGTATCCATACACTGACTGATGGACGCAAATTATTGCTAATCCATGGTGACCAGTTTGATCGGACTCAGATCAAGTTTTCAAGCGCAGCGGCGTTTACGGCTCGAATTCACGAG
>DNPC01000529.1 GCA_003501565.1 Planctomycetaceae bacterium
TGGAAGCACGGCGGGCATGGATCGACGCAGTCAAATGTTCTTGACTGGCGGCTTATTCCGCCGCGTCGACTATGGCTTGCAGGGTGGTTTGGTCGTGGACTACCTGCACGACGATTGGTTTTACAAGGCGGATCTACTACAGCTGCGGGGCGAACTGAGCTTCGTCACCGCGTATCGCGGCGAGTGGGGATTTCGGTTTACCAACAGTCAACAAACCAGCGAATCCACAATCAGCATAGGTGGCAGCTCTATCGACCTGAGTCTCGAAAGCTTGGACAGCTATCGCTTTTTCGCACGGCGCAATTTTGGCATCCATCTACAATCTACGGCTGAGCTTGTTGCTGGTTGGAGCGAGCAAAAGAACGCATTGGTCGGGCTGCGAATTGAACTGCCGTTGGCAGCTGAATTGGGACTGGAGGCGGAATCGCTCTACGGAACACCACCCAGCGAGTCAATGTTGGGATATGATCAAGAGTGGTGGAACATAGCGATCGCCCTTAAGTGGACACCCGGGCGCAGTTTTGGCACTGCTCGCGATTATTACCGTCCGCTGTTCAAAGTCGCGGACAACGCCAGTTTGCTGGTTCAACGACTAACTCCTTAAACAACCAGCACGGCCGAACGAGAGCCTGGAGCGAACATTGGCGAGCACTTGGTTTTCGCAACAGCAGCGGCGAAATTATCCGCCAAGCAATTTTATACGAGCCATTTGCTCACGGAGTCGTGCAGAATGAACTTGCTGGCAATCGCGTTGCTGTTCTTCATCCTTGCCGCGGTTCTCGCTTTCGTTGACTTGTTCCTGCCCACGGGTGGCGTGCTGTCGATCTTAGGTGGGTTGTGTGCAATTACCTGCGTGACCTTTGCGTTTCAACACAGCATATTCGCTGGAACCATCGCCGTCGTAATGGTTGTGGCAGCCGCTCCGTTGCTATTCGCGGCGGCAGTCAAGATCTGGCCCCTGACTCCATTGGGTAAACGCCTCTTACTAAAGCAGCCCGAGAAGACCAGCGGTCAACGCGTTGCAACGGAGATTGAGGACGCTCGGCAGTTTATTGGGCACGAACTCGTTCTGGATGCTTCAATCTTTCCGTCCGGTACCGCAGAATTAGAAGGGGAGACGATTCGCATAACGGCCCAAGGCGGCTACCTGGAAGCCAAGACGCGCGTTCGCTTGGTCGATTACCGAGACCGTGAGTACGTAGTGCGTCCGATCACTTCGGCACCCACCGGTGCACCCAGGCCCAATGAAGCGCCCGGCAGTGATGCAGCTCAGCACTTGCGCGATAGGCAGGAACTTGCTGAAACGGACGCGACTCCGCTGCAGGTTCAAACATCATCAGGCGAAGTGCCATCTAGCCCTCTACCTTCCAACCCCGCGCCAACCAACCCTGCGCCATCTAGCCCTGCGCCATCTAACCCTGCGCCATCTAGCCCAGGACAGTCCAACCTGCCCGAATCTGGTAACCTGCTAGATTTGCCCACCGACCAATTCGAGCTCGAATATGAACTCGACAATGGTCTGGCGCCTGATGACTCGTCTACTCGACAGCAGCATTCCGAGCCGAATGATGCTGGCTCCGTGGATGACGACCAGGCACCCCCGGACCGCAACCATCCCTAGCAACGGCTGTCTTCACCGATTGAGCCGAACTCGCAAGGCCGAAGCCCTAGTCGCTTGACTGACTTTGGGCAGTTGAAAGGTTCGGCGGCCGCCTTATAATTTGCTTGCGCCTAAACCGCATTAGGCACCAGCTCACCACGTCCACTCCAGCAAGTGCAAAGCCTGTCTGGGCATCTGTCAGAAACTCCACGCCAGTGAGATACCTATGTTGAAAACGACGCTCTTGCATCCGGAGATCTTGAAATGCTGTGCACAAGCTGGGCACCATTCCAAGATTTTGATTGCCGACGGAAACTACCCAGCAGCGACCAAATTGGGCCCCAAAGCACAGTTAGTGTCATTGCAATTAATGCCCGGAATTCCAACCGTCGCTCAGGTTCTGGAAGCGATCTTGAGCGAAGTGCCTATCGACATTTTCAACACCATGGGGATCGACCCCTCAGATGAATATGCCGATGCGGGAGATCCGCCGGTCTGGGAAGAATACCGCCAGATCATGCAGCAGGCTGGATCGTCACGTAAGCTCGAACCCATCATGAAGTGGGATTTCTATTCCGCGGTGGAGTCGGGCGATCACATCCTAACGATTCAAACTGCCGACCAAGCTTTGTGGGCCAATCTGTTACTGAGCGTCGGCGTCAGGACGCCTGAATAAAGACCCCTCGGTGGCAGTTGCTCACAAACGACTAGCCAGACAAATTGGCTCAACCACGCGGACCATCTAATCTAGGAACAAATTGATGCAACGAAGAAAACTTGGCAAAACGGATCTGGAACTCCCCATCCTCAGCCTCGGTGCGTCATCGCTGGGGGCAGAGTTTCGAGGCGTCAGCCTGGATGAGGTTTTTGCTTCGGTGCGAGCGGCGCTTGAACTAGGTATCAACTTCATTGACACTTCGCCCTTCTACGGCCGTGGCATGAGTGAAGTCCTGTTGGGCGTCGCGCTCAAGGATGTGCCACGTGACTCATACAACATCTGCACGAAGCTGGGCCGCTACACAGTAGAGCATTTCGACTTTTCTGCTCGGCGCGTTGCGGAAAGCGTCGATGTGTCGTTGCACCGGCTCGGTTGTGGACACCTTGATATTGTCCTCTGCCATGACATCGAATTCGTTTCGCTAGAACAAGTCATTCAAGAGACAATACCCGCTCTGCGCAAACAGCAGGAAGCCGGAAAGGTCCGCTATATCGGAATCAGCGGCTATCCACAGAAGATCTTCCACAAAGTTCTCGAAGCAACCGACTTGGATTGCGTGATGAGCTACAACCAATACACATTGCAGAACACGCGTTTTGCTGACGAGACAATCCCCATGCTTTTGGACCGGGGAATTGGCGTGATGAACGCTGGGCCATTCAGCGCTCGCTTGCTAACCAATTCACAACTGCCCGATTGGTTCCGTGACCCCAAGGAAGTGCAAGACGTTGCTAAGAAAGCCGCGGCTCACTGTAGCGAACAAGGCGTTGACATCGCCGAGTTGGCGTTGCAGTTCTGCCTTCAGAATGAAGACATAACTACAACTGTTGCCGGCAGTGCTAACCCCAACAATATTCGCAAGTGGGTGCAGTGGGCTGAAAACCCTGTGAATGAATCTTTGATCGCCGAAGTTCAGGAGATCTTTGCTCCGGTGAAGAACATCGGCCACGCTGAAGGATTGCCCGAGAATAACTAGCAGCGGGCGGTCCGACATCGCTGCCTAAGAACTAGATTGCCCGATCACTGGCGACACTCAAGACATGCAATCGATCGGCTATTTCGTCTGTGAATTCGGTCTCAGGACAACGCCACCCCCAGTTTCCTGATGCTTTACCCGGGATGTTCATTCGGGATCCGTCGTCGAGCCCCAGTACGTCTTGCATCGGAATTATGGCCAGTACAGAACGGCTGCGCATGACCATGGAGATCAGTTGCCAGTGATACGGCATGCTACTCGAGCTTGGGCCTTCCAGATAACGCCTTAGTGAGTCTTCCGTCCGATCCTCTCGCTGCTCAAGCCAACCGACGATCGTCGAGTTGTCATGTGTACCTGTATAGGCAGCACTATCCTCTGGGTATGTTTCAGGGCGATGGAAAAGATCGTCATCCGAGTCAAAACCGAATTGTGCAACTCGCATTCCGGGGAAGGCTAAGTCCTCACGCAATCGGTGGACTTCGTCGGTAATCATACCGAGGTCTTCGGCAATAATTGGCAGAGGGCCGAGTGAGCGTGCGGCTGCATCGAAAGGCGCCCTTCCAGGCCCCTTCACCCAGTTGCCGCTTACGGCCGTCTTGGCTTCGGCAGAAACTTCCCAGTATGCTTCGAAGCCACGGAAGTGGTCGATCCTCAGCAAATCGTAGAGCTCAAACGCCATTCGAAACCTCTGGGTCCACCAGTGGAAATCGACTTCGGCTAGTTGCTCCCAGTTGTACAACGGGTTACCCCAAAGTTGCCCCGTTTTACTAAAGTAATCTGGGGGCACACCAGCGACGACACGCGGACGTCCATTGCTCTTCAACTCAAAGGCGGATTGGTTTGCCCAAACATCCGCGCTCCCATGGGCAACAAAGATCGGCATATCCCCGAACATCTTGACGCCTTTTCGGCGCGCGTATTCACGCAGTCGATTCCATTGCGTGAAGAACATGAATTGCACAAATTGCTCGTATTCGACTCGCTGGCTAAGCCGTTGCCGCGCTTGGCTCAGGGCACCTGCATCACGCCGCGTTTCGCCGGGATCCCAACTAGTCCAATCGTCGGTACCGTGTTCGTGCATTAAGGCAGCGAACAATGAGAAATCGTCAAGCCACCAGCGTTGACGGGTACAGAATTCCTCGAACCCATCCACGCAGCTACATGGCGTTACGTCGGAACGAAAACGCTGGTATGCAATTTCGAGTAGCTTCGATTTGCAATCGTAGGCCAAGCCATAGTCGGCTTGCCAGGGATTTAGCGATGAATGGTCGACCGGCGCGACGTCACGCACATCCGCCTCCTCGAGCCACCCGTCTGTCACCATGTCTTCCATGCTGACCAGCATTGGGTTGCCCGCAAAGGCGGAATAGCAACTATAGGGTGAATCACCGTGAATGGTCGGACCAAGTGGCAAAACTTGCCAAACACGTTGGCCAGCCTTGAAAAGAAAATCGACGAAACTACGCGCACCGCCGCCCAAATCTCCTACTCCCAGCCCGCCAGGCAGGCTGGTGATATGCATGAGAATTCCAGATGCTCGATCAAAGCCGGTCAAGAACACAATCCTGAGTCAGTGGGAGGCTCGGTAGTACAATCAGCACGTCGTGCGCTGTCGCGAATTGCCGACAAGATTTTCTCTTGGCAATCCTTCCTACTGAGCAGAATTGTAGCCCGCAATCAAACTGGCTGGCAGGACGGTTCTAGTCTGCCTGTCCTGCATAATTTCGCCAATCGTTAATGTCATTTGGCCAACCGCACAATCAGAATCGCGTCTTTACAACAGCGTGCCCCCCGATCCAAACGCAGATAAATTCATGCGCAGACCAGTTCAGACGGACCCGTGTGCACGAAAACTGACGCGGGCAACTGGGCTGGCCAAAGATTGCGCGCATTCGTTAGAGAGACACGCTATTTTTGCTCACACGTTTCCGCAGTCGGTCGTCACGTAGCTCTAGTGCCTGAACAAGCGCGAGGCGGTGAATTACTTCACCGCTTCAACACCCCAAATCTCTTTGGCGTATTGTGCAATCGTTCGATCGCTTGAGAACCAACCACTACTCGCCGAGTTAATAACGCTCATCCGATTCCACTTCGCCTGGTCGCCATAAGCGGCGTCGACACTTTGTTGGCAGTCGATGAATGCGCGGAAGTCGGCAATCGTCAGCCATTGATCGTTCGGGTTGCGCAAACCGTTGGTCAGCACATCAAAAATGCCGGGTTCGCCAACGTTGAATTGTCCGGTCTCCAGCATTTCCATTACACGGCGAATATCTGCATCTCCGGCAATGATAGAATTTGGATCGTAAGCCTGCCGGGCCTTCACGACCTCGCCAGCGTCCAACCCGAACAGGAAGAAGTTCTCCGCACCCGCTTTCTCTCGAATTTCAATGTTAGCACCGTCGAGTGTACCGATGGTTAGGGCACCATTCATCATGAATTTCATATTGCCCGTTCCAGATGCTTCCTTGCCAGCCGTCGAAATCTGCTCGGACAACTCTGTACCCGGGCAAATAACTTCCATGGCGCTAACCCGATAGTTCGGGAAGAACACTAGCTTAAGCAGGTCAGCGGTTCGAGGATCAGCGTTAACTACTTTTGCTACGTTGTTAATTAGCTTCACAATAACTTTTGCAACGTAGTACCCCGGAGCCGCTTTGCCGCCAATCAATACCGACCGCGGACGCAGCCCTTTGGTCTCGCCGCGGCAAATACGGTCATAAAGATGAATGACGTGCAGCACGTTGAGCAACTGACGCTTGTACTCGTGAATCCGCTTAACTTGGACATCAAAGATCGAATTCTCCGGGAATCGCACTCCGGTATTTTCGAAAACGTACTTGGCCAACCGTCGCTTATTCTCAAGCTTGACTGACGCCCATTTTTCGGTGAAAGCTGAGTCGTCTGCCAATGGCCGCAGCTTTTCAATATGGCTTAAGTCGTTTTCCCATTCATCGCCGATTGCGTCGTTGATCAGTTCCCGCAAACCTGGATTGCAATGCGCCAGCCATCGGCGCTGTGTAACTCCATTGGTCTTATTGTTGAACTTTTGCGGCCACATCTCGTAAAAGTCCGAGAACAAGCCGCTCTTAAGCAGTTCAGTGTGCAACGCCGCAACTCCGTTGACAGAAAAGCTGCCAACGATTGCCAGGTAGGCCATACGGATATGCGGATGGTCTCCCTCTTCGATAATTGAGAGCCGTCGACGGTACTCCTCGTTACCCGGCCACTTCGCCTCAACGTTCTTGAGAAAACGCCGATTGATTTCGAAGATGATCTCCGTTAGTCGCGGCAGCAAACGTCCGAACAACGCAACAGACCAACGTTCCAGTGCCTCCGGCAACAAGGTATGGTTCGTATAGGCCATACAACGCGTTGTAATGTCCCAAGAAGCATCCCAACTGAGTCCGTGTTCGTCCATGAGCAACCGCATCAACTCCGGCACCGCACATGCCGGATGCGTATCGTTCAACTGGAAACAGTGTTCATCGCCGAATCCCTCCAGATCCTCGCCATTCTTTGCCACCCACTGTGCGAGCACGTCCTGCAGACTCGCACTGGTCAAGAAGTACTGTTGCTTAAGACGAAGCTCTTTTCCGTTTTCACTGGCATCATTCGGATAGAGAACCATCGTGATCTGCTCTGCCAAGTTCTTGGCGGCGACGGCTTCGGAATAACCTCCGGCATTGAACTCTTCAAGATTGAACTCGTTCGTCGCCGTTGATTTCCACAGACGCAGCGTATTGACGGTATCGTTTTGAAAACCAGGAATCGGCATATCGTAAGGCACGGCCGCCACGTCGTAGGTATCTACCCAGCGACTGTGATGAACGCCCGCTTCGTCATAATACAACTCACTGCGTCCATAGAACTTCACATTACGCGTGTCTTCCGGCCGCTCGATTTCCCAGGGATTTCCGTCCCTTAGCCAATGGTCAGGATCTTCTACCTGACGCCCCGCATTGAGGCGCTGGTGAAACATCCCGTATTCGTAGCGGATGCCATACCCTAAGACAGGCAGCTGTAGATTCGCACAGCTATCCAAGAAACAGGCTGCCAATCGGCCGAGTCCGCCGTTGCCCAAGCCTGCATCAAGCTCTTGTTCGGCGACTTCTTCCAGATTCGTGCCGTATTCACGAAGTGCATTCGCCGTCTCTTGATCAAGATCCAAATTGTGGATTGCATTGGTCAGTGAACGACCAATCAAGAATTCAAGCGACAAGTAGAAGACGCGGCGCCGGGCGGAAGCTTCAACTCGCTCCTGAGTGGCAAGCCAACGTCCAACTAAGTTGTCGCGCACCGCAATCGCCAGTGCACGATACAAGTAATGCGGATCTGCGTCATCCGCACGATGGCCAAGCGTATAACTCAAATGACGACGGATCTCTTGAGGGAGATTACCAAGTCCATTTTGAGAATTCAGTTCTTCGACGCTAGCAAGTGAAGAATTCATAATCGTCCACGGAGTATTAGAATAGTGATAGACGCAAAAGGCTTAGCCACAATGGTGTAGTTCGGAACGCGCGCTTGAAAACATTACAGTTAACGAGACATATCCGGTTAACCCGACTATGTCGATGTTAGGGAGTTTTCCAGTTTCTACAACGGGACGACTTCGACAGCTCTTAACCACCCGAAGCGAACCACGAACGGGCGAAACTACTGCGCCGCTTGACCTGCCGCTGTCTGCATCCATGGAACGTTTGGGGCCCCTTCGCCGCTGGTTTCGTGAATTTGTTGCAACAGCTGATCACGTAGCTGCGTCTCACGGCAAGAATCTAGGAGCCTTGAATGGACGAAAAATCGATGGTCCAGGCGCTTAGGCTAGTAAAACCGTCTGGGGACGTTTCGGATTTGCGCAGGCTGGATTTGGACGAAGTAGATGTAAGCTCAAACGCGCACCGATTGCTCGCCGGTCACCTACGGATGTCATTACACATCGCTTGGCCCTATCTGAGTTCGATTCCAGCCGAGCGATTGCTTGCACGCCACCACCCGCTCTGCAATTCAACCAACTGGCAAATCGGTCACCTGATCTGCTCGGAGTACGAGCAAATAGCAAGCATTGCCGCCAAGACGCCCGGCAATTCCTCTCGTACAAGCGTCAGTTCGACACAATCGAACGGCCCCCACTGGCACGGACACTTCCAACGAATTTATCACAAACCAGAACGTGAATCGGAGTTACCGGCTTGCAAGTCACCAGACACTCTCGCAAGCCAGGCAGACTTGAGATTTGCATTTGAGGAAACGCGCCAGATAACGCTCGCCTTACTCTGTCGACTGACAGCCCGCGAGCTTTCCGAGCCGACGACGTACCCATACGCGCCGACGAAAGCGGCTGTCTTTCAGATGGTCGCAGCCCATTGGCTACTCCACAGTGCTCAATGGCCGTAGCAACCAAAGCATGACGCGAGCAACAACCGAGCCTAGACACATAGCCTTTCGGGCTGTTTACCTCGGCCAGCTAAAGTTTTTAGAATCAAGTGCGGGCTGTCTTTTCCTGACCTCGATTAATGAAGAAGAATTGGGCTCCGATGATCGGGAAGATCATTAATGACCACCAATAATAAGGAGACCAACTTATCGCCTGCTGTTGACTGGGCGTCAGAAGCAAATGGAAAGTTGTCAATGCACCGACACCGGCAAGAAATGCACTGCCGAGCAATGTGTACATTGCGTTGATGTAGGGCACATGCTCTCGCGAACGCCACAGCACAATGCCAACGATCGCTAAGCCCGATCCGCACCCCAACAACAATGCGGAAGGCAGCCACTCATCGCGTTGTGCTACCGCGACGGCACTTGCAAAAAGCCAGGCTGAACAGCCTACAACGCCGCCACCCCAAGCTCCGGCATTCCACCGCAATGGGTTGGAACTATCCGAGGAAAGCTCTGGTTGTTCTGCTGGGGAATTGCGCAGAGCTGGTTCACCACTGGCAATCGCTGCTTGAGTAACTCGCCGCATTCCAGATATCACGCTCCAGATCCAATACGCGTTCCAAATCTGAAACCCAACCAACAGAAGAGTAAGAACAACTCCATACATCCCCGAATCCATGCCCAAACTGAGGCGACAGGCGATCAGCCCGCCGACGACGACTAGCCAGGCAATCAAAACGATCGTATATCGAATTGCAGACCGAATAATGAAATTCCGTTGGGTGGCATATTCAGCGTTTCTAAGGCTCGCCCAGGTCCCCAAGAATCCTCCCAATAGGCCGATCACTGGGCCGAGAATCGCTGCCCACAAACCAGTCGATGCGGCGCCAGCGGCAATCGCTTTCGATGCGGCACCTGTTGTCGGCGCTGCGATTCCGGCAGTAGTGGAAACGGACGTTGGAATGGCCGCCAGCACTGCAGCAGAGAAATTTGAAGACGGCTTACCACACTCAAGCTCGGTAGTGAGCATTCGTAGCACCTCTTCTCTCAGCAGTTCTCGCCCGCGACTGAGACGTTGCCGTACAGCAGCTGCACTTATCCCAAGAGCCGCAGCAACCTGTTCTGTCGACTGCCCGCCGCGATAGTAGAGTACGAGAGTCTCACGGTGGATGTCTGGTAATTGTTCAAGCGTCTTCCAAACTACCTCAAGACGCTGCTCTCGCTCAATAACTCCGGCAGGATCTGCCTCTGCAGCCACCAGCTCTGGCGGATTTGCGAAGGTTAAAGGGCGTCGTTTACGGGTGAAGTCGATAGCCTTACGGCGTGCGATTGTACACACCCAACTTGGGAACTTATCCGCCTGCTCGAGTTGGTCAAGCTTGTTCCACGCATCGATGAACGCGTCTTGGCCGACATCCTCACTGCTCGACGAATCGCCGATGACGGCGAAAGCTACGCCAACAACCATCGACGAGTACCGAGAAACCAATTCACCAAACGCAGCTCGATTCCCGCATTGAGCTTTGAATACGAGGTTTTCGTCCATTGCACATCTTTACCGGATGAAAGCACAGGGAGTGACACCGCTCGGAAAACGTTCCGCCTCAGGAAATCTTAACCCCCAGGAAATCGTACCCCTCTAGAAGACAGACGAGAGGCCGGCCACAGATGTGACAAAAATGTGCCGTCAAAAGCAGATCTTCCACCGCCGGCGAACGACCGCGCCGAACCGGTACAAGCGATTCGGTCATGCGTGGAACTAGGCGATGAGCTAAATGGACCCTATTGCGACTAAACGTCCAGTTCTCGCCAGGCGGGATCGGGCCGTCCCGCAGCATCAGGCAGCGTAAAGATACCTTCTGCCCAAGCACGATAGAATGCGGGCACACTGGGTAACAAATCTGGTTTTGATAGCAGTTCGCTGCCGGTCAACCAAAACCACTCGCCGACTTCATCCGGATTGGCGACAGGCTGGCTATCCGGCTTACGATGAACCACCACCCATTCCAGCAGTGTCCCCCAGCTGGTTCGACTTTGCCAAACATGGCCAATGGCCCGGCTTTGAAGATTCAGCTCTTCCTGTAACTCTCTTACGATCGCCTGTTCGGGTGTTTCACCTCGTTCGATCGTTCCGCCAGCAAAGCACAACAGGTTTGGCGCTCGGACTTTCTCGCTCCGCCGAATGACGAGGAACTTCCCGCCTTCAACGATTACGGCAACGGCACCGTGCCCGGGTTTTCGACGCTTTGCACGCTGGACCATGCGGTCTATCCTGCGACGCTTTCGGAATGCTTGAGTAACTTCGCGAAACCAGTGATTACGGCCGTCACGCGCAACATTCTAGTTGCTGGCAACACGCCGGACCGCATGAGCCAGACGCTCGATGCCTTGGTCGATCCCCTTTTCATCGGCAACTCCGAAGGAAAGCCGAATCGTATTGCATTGTGCGGGAGCACCCTCAGAGGGATAACAAAAATGCCCGGGGACGTAAAGTACACCTGCCTCTATCGCAGCCTGCCAGAGCGGACCGCCTTCTGAAGCATCGAGATGCTCCGGAAGGGTAAGCCATACGTAAAGCCCTCCCTCCGGACGGCGCCAATGCGCCGCCTCAATGCCAGCGAAATGCTTTTCGAGAGCAGACAGCGTCACCTTCAGCTTGCCAAAGTAGGCTTCACGTATGACGGGTAGGTGAGCATCCACCCGACCGCTTTCGATCGCGCGTTGCATTAGAGCTTGGCTAAAGTGGGGCGAACCAAAGTCGATCCCAGATTTGAGGCCAAGCATTGGAGCGACAAGATCATCGGGCAGGACACCCCAGCCGACACGTATCCCAGGCGAAAAAGACTTGGAGAAAGTCCCAGCCTCAACTACAAAATTCGATGCATCTGGATGATCCGCAAGAATTGGCGGAATATCCTCGCCAGCATAACGAAGCTCCGAGTAAGCGCAATCGGAAATCAGCAGGACCCGACCGTGACGTGAGTTCCACCTTTGTATCAGCTCTACAAGCTCTAAACGCCGCTGCTGGGAAAGGCAGCTACCCGCAGGATTGTCGAAATCAGTTACCACATAAACGGCTTTGACTCGCTCAGCTTCACCTGCCTGCTCGATTCGCTCTAGCTGTTCAGCGATTCTGTTGACCTGAACTCCATCATCATCTGCTTCGACTCCGATGACTCTAACCCCCGCGGCGTTGAGAGTCCCCATATACACGAAGTACGTAGGGGCAGCAGCAAGTACGATATCGCCAGGGTCAAGAACGCACTCAGATAGCAAATGAAGCAGCTGGTTACTGCCAGCAGTGAGAATCACATTCTCGATGCTTGGGCGGTAGTCCCATTTTCTATAGGCCCATTCGGCCAGCACGGAGCGCATACTCGCGCTGCCCGCTGAAGAATCATACTGCAATGCCCGCCGCAAGCCTGCTTCGTCCGCCGCCAGCTCAGCCATAGCGTCCTGGGTCGCGGTAAGCGGTAAAGTCGCATTGTCGACAAAACCCGCCGCCAATGAAATCAAGTCTGGATGGGCCAGCGCCTGTGCCATCAATCGACCAATCGCCTGGTCTGTGGAAAGCTGTGCACGTCGACTTAAGTTTGATTCGCCAATCGCGGAAGTAGTGGTCATGTGGCTAGTTGAAGGCTGAGAGAAGTGGAAAGCGTAGAAATGCACGCCGATGCAACGAATTTTAGTTAGATGTGCTTTCACGACCAGCATGCTGGAATGGTTTACCGTCGCCGGCTCTCAGCAATGCTCTTGATAGCCCTCCCGATACGTTTGGCTGCCAGAAAAGACTGCTGCAACGCCGCAACATCCATTGCTGCAGAAAAGGCCTCCCTATTTCCGAGATTCCTGCACGTCGGCCAGTACCAAACGCCACCAATAGGGTAGGGGACTGAATTTCCGCAACGTGCTGCCGAAACGCTGGCAGAGAGCCCCACGGACGGCTCTGCACAGTGCCCCAATAATTACACCGTCCAGACATTACACCGCCCTCATATTCTACCGCCCACACATTCGTAACTCACTGTAAGTCCTCACTATGCGATTGACACTTAGAACTCTTCTGGCCTATCGGGATCGCGTTCTACAGCCGAATGACCGCGAGGACTTGCATGCACGAATTCAGAACAACGAATTCTCAGGGAATTTGTTGCGGCGAATCGAGAGCGTTTCGACGCGCCGAGATGTGAGCGCACCGCCTGTGCTAGGAAACGGCCTCGGAGCCGACCCCAACAGCGTCGCAGAATACTTGGACGATTCGCTTCCGGCGCCTCAGGTACCCGAATTCGAGCGGGCAACCTTGACGTCGGACGTGCAAGTCGCCGAACTGGCACATTGTCACTCCATTCTGGCCAGCGGGCTTGGCGAACAAGTCGGTGTACCCGGCGATTTGTATGAAAAAGTGATTGCTCTGGCACACGGTGATGATAAACCGAAAAACGCGGCAGATCCCATCGTTCGCGTTGATGAGGCGCATTTATTATCTAGTCGAAAGCAAAATGCTGCATCTGCAGAACTCACGAATGTTACTGCGCCGATGGTAGCTTCGGCAGGTGAAACGATCAGGCCTGAGGGATTGGATCTGGAAAACGCATCGATTGCACAAGAAGTCCCTGAGTATTTGGTTGGTAGCAAACGCGGTGCGTGGTTGCTTCCTGTTTCGATTGGCGGACTCCTTGCAGTTCTGTGTCTGTTGATTTGGCAGACGCTGGGGCCGCTGGACCGCGTGGCTTCACTACTGACCGCACCTGAGAATGCCACAGATTCTGAAGCGATCGAGCCAAACAATAGCGGAACGCCTGGAGAGGATACTCCGGTGCCCGGGGAAAGCGGCACTGCTGACCCGGCATTGGCTGTTCCGGGGAGCGACGATGCAGTGGGGGACGTAGATGCGGATGCTACGATTGAAAGCGATGTTCCAAACGACAAAGCCGGCTCTGAATCCACGTCCCCGGCGACAGCGATTCCTGCCGATCCCGATCTCGACGCCGCGGACACAAACGTTCCTCCGACTGCCGATCCTGCCAACCAGCTTTTCGCAACCTGGCAACCCGCTGACTCTGAAGAACAATTGGCCACCGTGCTAGTCAGAGACTCAAACTCTCACCTTTCTGGTCTCGACGTGGGCGAGGGAACGGGCGTCGGAAACGAGCTAATCCTGCCCAACACCGTAGCCACAACTTTGGTTTTGCCAGGCGGCTTGCAGTTACAAAACCTCGGAGACTCGATCATCACCTTAGCAGAGGTCCGCTCACCAGATGGCCAAATGCAGGTCCCCGAACTTGATATCGCGTTCTGCAAGTGTGTGCTTCACAACCCGACCGCTTCGATGCAACAAATCATTATAAAGGATTCGAAACGCCCCATTGCTATCGCCATCGAGGCTAACGGTCGAATCGCGATCGATGTCGGGCTAAGGCAGGCGAGGCACGGATCGATTCTGAACGAAAGGACGGGCCGACGTGTTCGCGTGTTATTGCAGATCGAGGGGAGTAGCCGAATAACGGATTCCGCAGCGTCGACCCAAGCCGTACTTCCAATAGGTGAAGCCCAAGCATGGATTGATTCGGAAAAAGCAAGGCAGTTTGCCGTCCTACAGATTCCAACTTGGTTGCGTCCTGCAGCGACACGACCGATCGATCGTGTGGCAGCCGGGAGACTACAACAGCGGATCGCAGCAGGCCAGGAAAACGGGACCTCTTTAACTAAGCTATTGGACCAAGTCGTTGCATCAGGAAGCCCCGAGGTGGTTGCCTTAGCCGTCGAGATCCAGATTCTCACTGGGGACATAGCAAGCCTCCCACGCGCACTAGGTTCGGAACGCCTAAGCGGCTACTGGCCGGAATTAATTGACGTCGCACGTCAGTGCTTTGCCTCTGGACGAACCATGGCAAGTGAAGCTCGTGATCAATTCATGAGCGTTGGTCTGGCCAGTGAAGATGCCGAACAATTTGTTGCACAAATCGTTGGTCAAGAATCGACGAGCAGCTTTCGTGATGAAGCAGCCGCATTCGTCGAACAGCTCGAATCGCCGCAGCTTCAGAAACGTGTCTTGGCGATTTATCAACTTCGCACGTTGACGGGTTCTCCAGGTGGCTTTCTGCCGCATCGACCACGGCGTGAACTGATCACCCAATGGCGGAAATTGGTATCTTCAGATCGCTTCAAAACCATCGCTCCACCTGATTTGGTGTACGAGCGAACCGCAGCAACGCCGTAGGAACTGAGTACGAAAGGCCGTATCCAAACGGGGCAACTGCCCCCAAAATCGGCGCGTATGGTCGAAGGATACTTTGAAATCCCAGAATTTCTCTCGCCACCGCGCCCAATATGGGGGCTTTCTTGGCTAATACCATAGTGATATCACTTTGCTATTGAAGTGATGGCTTTTGCATGGTGTTAGGAGAGATAAGTCAATGTACAGCGAAAAGTTGGTTAAGCCGAGTTCTGGGTGGGGGCCGTTGATTGTCATTTCGGCTCTGATGTTGGTTGCGGTCGCTTTGTTCATCGGCACGATCGCTAACGAAAGAAACTTGCCTGAAATAGCCATGTTTTTCGGAATAATTGGCGCCATAGCTCTCGCGGTTGTCAGTTTCATTTGCATGTTTGGTTTCATGGCGATTGCGCCCAACCAAGCCCGTGTCTTGCTCCTTTTCGGCGACTACAAGGGGAGTGTTACTGCTTCCGGATTCTTCTGGGTAAACCCGTTTTACTCCAAGAAAAAGATCTCGTTGCGTGTCCGCAACTTCGAAACCGGCGCGACGACTACCGCAGAAAAGAAAGATGCGGCTGGTCAGGTCGTTGCGCAGAAGTCGAGATCGCCCGGTCGACCTTCCAAGGTAAATGATCGTGATGGTAATCCTATTGAGATCTCGGCTGTAGTTGTTTGGAAAGTCGTCGACACTGCAGAAGCAATGTTCGAAGTTGATGACTATGAAGATTTCGTAGAAGTCCAAAGCGAAGCAGCACTTCGAAACCTAGCTTCACGTCACCCTTACGATAGCGAAGACCATGAGATTTCCTTGCGAGGTAGCACTCAAGAGGTCTCCGACCAATTGCAAGCTGATATCCAGGAACGCCTGGAAAAAGCGGGTGTCAACGTAATTGAGGCCCGCATTAGCCACCTCGCCTACGCATCTGAAATCGCCGCCGCAATGCTACAGCGGCAACAGGCACAGGCCGTGGTCGCAGCTCGTACCAAGATCGTTGAAGGCGCTGTTGGCATGGTCGAAATGGCGCTTGACCACCTGGCGAAAGACAACATCGTGGAACTTGACGAAGAGCGAAGGGCCGCCATGGTCTCCAACTTGCTCGTCGTACTCTGTAGCGACCGGCACACGCAGCCAGTTGTCAACACAGGTTCACTATATTGATCTTTGGCAAAGCTAGCGCACAGCCTTTGATTTGCAGTTGTTCAGTACTGCCTACGTGCAGAACGCTTTGCGCCTACTCGATATCGAGGACCCGCGCACGCTTGTGCCACGTTGACGTGAATTGAAAGTCTGAGCTGAGTTGAGGGAGAGCTGTGACAATCAGCTCTTCCTTTGACTCCGCGGGGCGACCTGCGAACAATCGTTATTGCGATTGGGGAATGGAATGGCGAAACGCGATAGTTTCTTACTGCGTCTTGATCCGCGTGTGATGGAAGCGGTCCGCCAATGGGCCGATGATGAAATGCGCAGTATCAACGGTCAAATCGAGTATCTGCTGCGGGGCGCGGTCAAGGAGGCGGGGCGGTTACCCAAAAAGAGCGATGAAGAGGGGCCGAGTGCGATCGATGATGCGGAATCAGACGAGGGTTAGCAGCTGCCGACCGACTATGCGCTAGGGAGTACGACCAAAGAGTGCGATTGTGCGGCTCAAAAGCCTGAAAAATACTCAGGATTCCGAACTGAGGGTTGTTGGTTGAGTTCAGGTGGCTGGAATGGTGCTGGCGGAGGAGGTAGGATTCGTGGTTGGCAGTTTTCAAGTACTTCTGGATCAACAGCTCGCATACCATGAACCTAACTATCGAAAGCCAACAAGCCGGGCAATGCGATATGTCGCTGGCTGGTAGGATCAGTCAAACAACGCTTGGCAGCCAGCATGACCAGTTTTCGCAGCTCCTCGGCGAAGCGAATTACTCTCAGAAGATTCTGTTGTCGCTGAAGAATACGGACTACATCGATTCCAGTGGGATTGGTTGGCTACTAGCGACGGACAAAAAGATCCGAGCCGCCGGCGGACAACTAGTACTTCACTCGGTACCGCTTGATGTGCAGCACGTATTCGGGCTGATGAAACTGCACAAAGTACTCAATATTGCCAAAGATCACGAAGCGGCGGTCGCGGCAGGTTCACAGGCAGACTCCGCTGCGGAAGGAGACGGCAATGGCCACGGCTAATCCAACTGACCTACCAACCGACCTGGCCACGATCAACGAGCAGGAACCTCGTGGGGCGTTGGACATCGTACTCCGCCATGCCGTTCAGCTCGGCGCCAGCGATGTCTTCTTCCACTGCAATCCCAATCACTATGTTGTATCGGTACGACGCCTCGGTACAGTTCAGCAGCTCGTTGTGCTGTCGGGCGACTCAGGCGTGCAGGCTGTTAATCTCATCAAATCATCGGCCGGCATGGATCTGTCTGAGCGACGACAACCTCAGGACGGACGTTGGGTGCACCAAGTTGATGACCTGAGCGTTAACTGTCGAGTCAACAGTATAGGGACGCTCCACGGCGAAGATGTAGTCCTACGCGTTCTGCCCACGGCGGGCAGCAATAAGAAGCTTGATCAGCTGGGCTTTGTGGGAGATCAACTGCAGAATCTTAAGTCAATGCTTAACAGCGGTAGTGGGCTGCTACTGGTCACCGGACCGACTGGCGCTGGCAAATCCACGACGCTCTACGCTTGCTTAGAACACCTCAATAACGGAACGCGGGCGATCAACACGCTGGAGGACCCCATTGAACACGTGATCAAGGGGATTCGTCAGAGTCAAATCCAGCCGAAAATTGGACTTGGCTTCCTCGAGTTGCTTCGAGGTGTTTTACGACAAAGCCCCGATACAATTATGATCGGGGAAATTCGCGACGAAGAAACCGCTCGGACCGCCGTGCGAGCGGCCAACAGCGGCCATCTTGTGTTGACCACACTTCATTCACCACTGGCCGCCGGTGCAGTACAAAGCATGCTGGCATTCGGCGTCAATCCTTACTTTCTATCCAATTGTTTGCTGGGTATTGTCGCACAACGCTTGATTCGCGAATTGAGTGACGATTCCAAGCAGATGTTTGACGTCAGTCATTCGCCGGAAACGTTCGCTGAGATCAAGTCCTATCTAGACCCTGGCGAAGGCAATGTCATTTACGGCCCGGATGAATCCGACCAGGATTCGTTGGCCGGATACGTGGCTCAGAGTGGTCTATTCGAGATCCTGATGGTCGATCGCCAAATGAAGGAGCTCATCGCCGCCGGGTCGAGTGCAACGACGATTCACGCCGCCGCAAAAGAAAAGGGAATGCTCGACTTTAGCCGAGCAGCACTCTTGAAGGTTGCTAAGGGGCGAACGGGTGTCGAAGAGATGGGACGAGTTATTCCCACGCTTGAATTAGCTGATTACGAATAATTGATTCTCGAGTTCGTAGCGGCGATTACTCTTCGAATAGTTCCCCCACCAAGGCGTCCGCGTCTGCATTCACCAGCCACGGCCAATTGTGCGGCATCCCGAGGATGACGATCATCCCAGCCGCCGCCAGCCATATCGAAATGGTCGTCGTCGCCACTTGGCCAGGTCGAAGTCGGCTACGCCGCTGCAGCAGTTGTTGAAGACCAATGGCGATCACTGCATAAACGGTCATGCTTGTCCCGATGTACAACCACGCCAGCAGTCGAAATTCTTCACGCATCATTTGGCCGTCAATTTGACTCGCCGGATATTCGCCGAAAATCAATCCACACCCGGCTACGACCGGACCGCTGAATCCCAAAACAGCGGCCACGCAACAGTACCGCAATAGCGTCTTGCTTTCCGTCGACTTGTCAGCGGAAGCAGCATCAGCTCGGCCAAACGTTAGTTCAACTGCAGCTACCAAGGCGGCGGCCAAACCTAGACAGTTACACAAGGTCAACAGCGACGGACCTGCCCAAGCAAGTTCGCTTTTCGGTACCAGCTGCGAAACGGCTAAAACACAAATACAGGCACCAAGTACAGTCGCCAAACCTCCCATCCAAAACGCAAAGCCACGGCTACTTTTGTCGCCGCCGGTTCCCGCACGCGAACCGGCAGCTCGCAAGCTGGCGTACAACGCGCATCCAGCGATGACTAATGCCGAGAGAAACGCCCAAACTGGGGCGCGAGTGCCAATCTCAAGCTGCGCCGCAACCAGCCCTGCTAGCCCACTGGCCGCGGCTGCACAGATGCACCAAGTTGACGAAACACGTCCAGCCAGAACATTGATTCCCAGAGCGATCCAACACGCCAACGCGGCTTTGAATACCGTCCAGGTGGAAAAAAAGAGTTGAACTTGATCGAGCATTACCGGTCAGAGTGTCACAGAAAACGCAAAGAGTAGATTGACGCGGTGAGTATAGCGCTTTTCGCGTAGATTGCACTGGACCTTCCGCACCCAACCCTTATTGCCTTGGAATGATTTCAGATAAACGCGCCCGATTCGTTGGATTCTCAAGCCCTAGCTATACAAACTCATCGATCCGAAGCTGGGTTGGCACGATAGGATGGGGCTATTGATTTCGAAGCCCACTGTTGATTTCGAAGCCCACTGTTGGCTTGCGAGTTAACGGTCAAAGCATTAAAAACGAATTCCCGCACAGAACCGTGCGTGACAAAGCATGGCAGGTGGTCGTTGCCGAAGTCGTGGTTCTTTGCCCAAGTCACTGTATGCCCAAGTCACTGTATGCCCAA